>JAYEKB010000039.1:0-5547 GCA_034660835.1 Thermodesulfobacteriota bacterium | reverse complement strand
CTGGGTATCAAGGTTCATCTGGTCGACCCCACCGATCCTGCCAATTTTGAAAAGGCAATCACGGAAAAAACCAGGGTGCTTTACTGTGAAACTATTGGCAACCCCGGCCTTGAGATGACGGATATTGAGGCGGTAAGTCGTATTGCCAAAAAACATCATCTACCCCTGGTGGTGGATTCCACCTTTACCCCGCCCTGTTTGTTCAGGCCGCTTGAGCATGGAGCGGATATTGTTATCCACTCGTTGACCAAATGGATGGGCGGACACGGAGTGGCCCTTGGCGGTATTGTTGTTGACAGCGGCACCTTTGACTGGACGGATCCACGATTCAGCCTGTACAATGAACCGGACCCAAGCTATCACGGGCTGCGTTATGCACATGATCTTGGGCCGTTAAACCCGGTCGCCTTTGCCCTGCGTATGCGGTTGGTACCACTGCGTAATCTCGGTGCCTGCACAACCCCTGATAACTGCTGGTACTTTCTGCAGGGTTTGGAGACCCTGTCCCTGCGCATGGAGCGGCACTGTGAAAATGCAATGGCTGTGACCGGGTTTCTCAACGATCATGATAAGGTAGACTGGGTGTCCTACCCGGGGCTTACCGATGAAGACTCTGTGGCCAAAACATATTTGAAAAATGGTTTTGGCGGCATGGTGGCCTTTGGTGTTAAAGGAGGACGTGCGGCAGGACAACAATTCATCGAAGCACTTGAGATCTTCTCGCACCTGGCCAATGTGGGGGATGCCAAGTCCCTTGCCATCCACCCGGCATCGACCACCCACTCCCAACTTAACAAAGAACAACTTAAGGGAAGCGGGCTGTCTGAATCCATGATCCGACTCTCTATCGGCATTGAACATATCGATGATATCCTGGCTGATCTTGATCAGGCTTTGTTGTCGGTTAAACCCTGATGACAGATGGAATAGTCTTTGATGACGGATTCACGACAATATTTCAACTTTGCTGAAGGTACGGAGCGCTTGTCGCTTGACTGCGGCAGCAGTCTCGGGGCGGTGACCCTGGCCTATGAAACCTGGGGCAGGCTCAATGCAGACCGGTCCAACGCAATCCTGGTTCTACATGCCTTTTCCGGAGATTCGCATGTAGCCTCCCATGATGAAGCTGACCTGCAGTCCAATGGTCCCGGCTGGTGGGAAACCATGGTCGGGCCGGGTAAGGGCATTGATACGGATAAATATTTTGTCATCTGCTCAAATATTCTTGGAAGCTGTAGTGGTTCGACCGGTCCCGGCTCTATAAATCCGGAAACCGGGCAACCCTATGGCCTTGATTTTCCCATGGTCACCATTGCAGACATGGTCAGGGCACAGAAAGTCCTGATCGATCATCTCGGCATCAACCGGCTTTATGCGGTGACCGGAGGATCAGTCGGCGGCATGCAGGTTCTGCAGTGGTGCATCAGCTATCCTGAAATGGTTCAAGCCGCCATTCCCCTGGCAACAACTATGCGTCATTCCGCCCTCTGCATAGCCTTTAACGAGGTAGCCCGCCAGGCCATCATGACCGATCCAAGATGGTTGCAGGGAAAATACCACGAAGATGCCGCCCCTGAACTTGGCCTGGCAGTGGCCCGGATGATCGGCCACATTACCTACCTCTCGGATGAGGCCATGCACCAAAAATTCGGCCGCAGATTGCAGGAACGCGAAGACCTGTCCTTTCGTTTTGAAAGTGATTTTCAGGTGGAGAGTTATCTCAACTATCAGGGAGCCAAATTCGTCCACCGCTTTGATGCCAACTCCCTGCTCTATATTACCAAGGCTGCTGACTATTTTGATCTCAATGAGGAGGAAGATGCCGCCATTAACCGACTGGAAAATGTTTCTGTTAAATTTCTGGTGATCTCTTTTACCTCAGACTGGCTGTACCCGACGTACCAATCCAGGGAACTGGTCCAGGCCCTCAAACGAAACGGCTGTGATGTCAGCTTTTGTGAGATCCAGGCCGACTGCGGCCACGATGCATTTTTGTTGCCTGACCAGCGTTTGACAACACTTGTCAGCGGATTCCTTGACGGAGTGCAAAAAACATGATGGACGGGGTCAATAACAACGCAATGCGCTTTGATCTGCAGGTGATATTTTCCTGGATTGAACCCGGGAGCAGGGTACTGGATCTTGGCTGCGGCCATGGCGACCTGCTGTACTCTTTGCAGCAGGAAAAACAGGTGCAGGGAGTTGGTTTTGAGGCGGATGAGGAGAAGGCTGCCTTCTGCATCAGCCGGGGACTTTCAGTACTGCATGAGAACTTTAATGAAGACGTCCTCCATTACCCTCGCAACCACTTTGACTACTGTGTTCTCAGCCAGACCCTGCAACAGGTCTATGATCCGGATAAGCTGATTCTGAAACTGCTGAACATCGGCTCACAAATCATTGTCAGTTTTCCCAACTTCAGTCACTGGCGAGTCCGCCTACAGTTGCTCTTGACCGGTGTTGCACCGAAAAATGAACACCTGCCCTATGAATGGTACAATACCCCGAATATCCGGGTAATCACTATCAAGGATTTCAAAAAATTTATCCGGACCATCAATGCGACTATTGTCAAAGAGGTTGCACTGAGCAGCAGAAAAAACGAACGGTTTGGCAGTATCATAAACCTGCTGCCGGACTGGCGTGCGACCTATGGAATATTCCTGCTGGAAGATGGGAAATCGGGCAGCTGATTACCGGATCATCTCAACTCCATCGATGACGGATAAATTTGTGCATCTCCATGACAGCCGCCAGGCTGGTGGCCAGAGCCAGCAGGAGTAACCAGTTCTGTAGCGATACAGGCTGGATACCGAGGATATCCCTTATCCAGGGTAAATACATGGCTGCAATATGGACCAGTTGAGCCCCTATCACCCCGAACAACAGAAACGGATTGGTCAGGGGATTTTGTCGAAAAAGAGAACGGGTTTCCGAACGGCTGTTAAAGGCATGAATATTCTCAAACAGTACCATTAACAGCAAAGTACCGTTCCGGGCCTGGTCCACACTGTATCCATTGACCAGCAGATGACGAAACAGCAGAAAGGCGACAATACCTATGATAAGCGCAGACAATACCACCCGCTCAATCATGAGCCGGTTAAAGATAGGCTCACGGGGCGGACGGGGCGGCTGGCTGAGTTCATCACCTTCTGCAGGCTCAAAGGCCAGGGCCACATCCTGGATTCCGTTGGTAACCAGGTTCAGCCACAGGAGCTGCACCGCAAGCAGGGGCAGGGGTAATCCGGCCAGCAGGGCCAGAATAAACAGAACCAGCTCCGAAGCCCCGGTTGAGATAAGCAGGAAGATCACCTTACGGACATTGCCATAGGCGATGCGCCCCTCCTCCACACCGGCGACAATTGAGGCAAAGTTATCGTCGGTTATAATGAGATCTGCCGTTTCCCGGGCCACATCGGTGCCGCTTTTGCCCATGGCCACTCCAACCTGGGCCGCTCGCAGGGCCGGCGCATCATTGGCACCATCACCGCTGACAGCAACAAACTCTCCGTTTCGCTGCAGGGCCTTGACGATTTCCACCTTCTGCTGCGGTTCCACCCGGGCAAAGACCCTGGCCCGGTGGATAAGACGGTCTGCGGCAGCCTGACTGTCAGCCTTGCGCAATGCCCGGCCGGTAACGATTCGATCCGGTGAGTCCACAAGCTCAAGTTCGCGGGCAATGGCAAAGGCCGTGGCAGGATGGTCACCGGTGACCATTGCCACCTCGATCCCTGCCCGGTGACACATAGCAACCGCTGACTTTGCCTCACTGCGCAGCGGATCGATCATGCACACCAGGCCAAGCAAAGTAAGATCCGTAAGATGTGCATCGCTAAACTTCTCTTGCGGCGCAAGGCTTACTCTGCCTGAAGCAAGGGCAAGAACCCGGTAACCCCGGCTGGCCATGGCGTGGGCCTGATCTTCAATTAGCGAACCGTCAAGAGGCAGCGGCGCTCTTTCTCCAGCCATGGAACTGCACATGGGCAGGAGTCGCTCCAGTGCACCCTTGACAAAAGCGTACCGGACACCATCCACTGTACTCAGCGAGGCGCTGAACATGCGCTGCGACTCAAAGGGTATGGATGCTGTTTCGGGAAAATTGCCGGCTGTAGCTGCCTGGACAACCCCGACCTTATGAGCCATTACCAGCAGGGCCACGTCAACCGCATCGCCGTGGTAGGTCCAGCCGTGGTCCCGATGTGCCAGCACACCCTCATTGGCCAGGACTGCAGCCCGGCAAAACCGCTGCAGCTGCTTGTTTTCCCCTGCAGTCAAAGTCCCTGCTCCGGTGACAATCTCTCCCTGAGGCTGCATACTCTCGCCGGTTACTTCCCATGGCTCGGCAAAAGGCAACACAATGCGCCGGACGGTGAGCTGATTTTCCGTCAGAGTGCCTGTTTTGTCGGTGGCGATGAAGGTGCAGGAACCCAATGCCTCTACGGCAACCAGGCGACGAACGATAACGTTGCGCCGGGCCATGCGCTGCATGCCGATTGCAAGGGCAATGGTCAGTGCCACCGGCAGCCCTTCAGGGATAGCGGATACGGCAAGAGCAACTCCAAGAAGAAAAACCTCGTTCAGCGCCATACCCCGTGTCAGTGCCACCACGGCCAGCAGAACTGCCACCCCGCTGATCAGAACGGCTACCCGTTTAACAAATTTATCCATTCGGATCAGCAGGGGCGGTCTGGCAGTGCGTTTACCCAGGACAGCCTCGGCAATGCGGCCAAGCTCCGTGGTCAGGGCGGTGGCGACCACGACTCCCCTGCCACGGCCACGATTTACCAGCGTACCGGCAAAAACCATGTTAAGCCGGTCGCTCAGGCCACTTTCAGCGGCTATTATTTTTTCCGCATCCTTGTGGACTCCTTCGGATTCACCGGTGAGCAGCGATTCGTCAACTTCCAGATCAAGGGTTGTCAGCAGCCTCATATCGGCAGGGACCTTATCTCCTGATTCCAACAAGACAATATCACCGGGCACAAGCTCCCGGGCAGATATTTCATAGGTATCGCCCCCACGTACCACCCGGGCACTGGTTTTGACCAGTTGCTTGAGCGATGCTGCCGCCCGCTGAGCCGAATACTCCTGGATGGTGCCGATCACCGCATTGAGCAGCAGAACTCCACTGATAAAAATTCCATCCGACCATTCCCGGATCAGCAGAGAAATACCAGCAGCCGCCAGCAGTATATAGATAAGAGGACTTGTAAACTGATGGAGAAAGATGCGGACTGCTCCCGGAGGTTTGGCGCTGGGGAGTACATTGGGACCAAAACGCTTGACCCGTTCTTCAACTTCAAGCCGGTCAAGTCCTTCTGCAGAGCTGCCAAGAGCTTTGACAACCGCATCAGCTGGTTCATTATGCGGCGAGGATATATTGTATACTGACATATGGGCAATCACCAGTTATCGGGCTAACCCGTATATTTCACAAGTTGAGGTGGCTGCAGATGCGCTGAGCATCTGAGCAAGCTATAGTTGCCTATGCTTGCTCAGAAAGCGACAAAGCAGGTGCGGCTGCATCGGCTTGCCTTTGGTGAA
>JAYEKB010000038.1:0-5649 GCA_034660835.1 Thermodesulfobacteriota bacterium | reverse complement strand
GAACCAAATCAACGACTGTTGTACCCTCAAGCTGCTTGATAGGTAAGGCTATACGGTAATGAGCCAACAGATTGATGATGTCATCATTTATAATAGCATGGGTATTAATATAAGCAGTTAAGATCGGCTCAGCTGGCTTTGTAAAATCGATCTTAACCCAGCTTTTTTCACAATCCTGTCCGTAAAACCCGGCATTGTGCGGATATATATTAAGAACACTTTTTTGAAAAACAACATCAGTGTATTCCGATTTTATCGGCTCAATCCCCTGCGCAAAGGTGTATTCACAATCCTGGACCCGCACTTTGGCATGCAGACTCTCAAGAAATGATGCGGGATTATCCCAGAGCAACATTCCTTCCAGGTGTGTCAGTTGGTAACTTGAGCCTTTGAGGTATTCTGAAATCCAGGGGGAAAGAACCGGGCCGAGCTGAAATAAATCAACCACCGGTTTAATCGAATCAATTGTTACAGGCTTGTCGCCGGCAAAAGAAAGTCCCTTGCTATCAGCGGAGAACGTAAGAATCAGGGGCAACATTCCTGCAATATCTGCCACCAATTGTCCCGTCATGAGCGGTTCATCAGTAATGCGGGCACTCCCTGTTATGGCACTGATATATCTCTTACTTGACAGTTCATTGAATTTTAAAACAAAATCACGTCCATCATGTTGGATTGTCACATCAAGTGTAATATCAGGTGATGACAGATGAATGACGCCGGGAGCTTCGTCACTCCAGCCGGTGTATTTAAGTGCGCCTGAAAAATCTTTGAATTTCAGGTGCGTTATATTTATTTCTGCAATGAAAGGTCCCGCATACTTGCCTGCCACCAGGTAACTGCGTATATCCGTTATGCCGGGAAAAGATGATTTTTCGGTGCCATCAGGGGTTATATTGAGGTTTTCAAGAGAAACCCTGATTTTCTTGTCCCAGACTATGGAGCAATTCTCCAATTGAATATTTTTCCATGAAAAGCGTTCAATATGGATGCCTTGTTGCAAGAATAGAGTCAAGACGGCAATGGTAAGTCCTGCTGACAAAACCGCAGCAACAAAAAAGTAAATGATAGTTTTAATAAATTTATGCAGCACTATGGCATCACCTGTACTCTATGGATACTGATTTTTTTCAACTCGAATTTTAAGGATTATTTTCCCGAGAAAATTGTGTTGCTATTGGTGCGTACACGCTATCACTTACTCAAAAGGGTAATGACGAATTGATCTGTTAGAGTAAAATCTCCCCACATTCCTTCCAGGAAGTTATTTGTATGTCCTGTTGTTTAAAGCTGTCATCGCCATTGTAAATAAGTGTTGGAACAACCACTGAGTTACGGGCAAGGGAAATGTATTTTTTCAATCCCTTAGTAGATTCTATACTCAGAGTCTTGCCTGATTTTATTTCCAGTGGCATAAGTTTGGTTCCCTGCTCTGCAATTACATCCACTTCGTTTCCATTGCTGTCACGCCAGAAAGAGAGATCAGCTAGTTGCCCGTGATTGAAACGTGATTTAACCAGCTCGGCCACAATAAATGTTTCAAACAGGCTGCCTCGTAAAGGATAATTCACTATTTGCTCTGATGATCTGATTCCAAGCAACCATGAGGCAAGGCCAACATCGTAAAAGTAGAGTTTGGGCATTTTCACTAAACGTTTTTTGAAGTTTGCATGATGCGGTCGGAGCAGGAAAATTATGTAACTTGCCTCAAGTACGGATATCCAGGATTTTGCCGTATTGTGGGTAATTCCGCATTCTGTGGCCAGAGAAGAGAAGTTAAGCAGTTGGCCGGTTCTCCCGGCGCAAAGACGGACGAACCGTTGAAATGTTTCAAGTTCTTGAACCTTGAGGATTTGTCGTACGTCTCGTTCAATGTACGTAGTGGTATAGGCGCTGAACCAGGTTTGAGGTTCAATATCCCGGTCATAAAGAGGGGGATAACAGCCGCTATAGAGCAGGGTGTCTGCCTGTGTCGGCAGGAGGTTGGATTTTCTCAACTCAGGGATCGAAAAGGGCAGCAATTCCAGAAAAGCAGTTCTACCAGCCAGGGATTGGGTAATACCGGATAAAAGACCGAACTGTTGTGAACCAGTTAAGATAAAGAGACCCATACGACCATCGGCATCAACAATAGTCTGCAGATAGGAAAGAATGTCCGGACAGCGCTGAACCTCATCAATGATTCCTCCATCAGGAAATTGTTCGAGAAATGAGCGCGGATCCTCCTGTGCGAATAGCCTTTTGTCCGGGTCTTCGAGAGAGGCATAAGGCTTGTGTGAAAAGATTGCCTTGGCAAGGGTGGTCTTACCTGATTGCCTTGGTCCGGTAATTGTTACAACGGGAAAGCCCTTAAGCAGCCTGCGGACTGTTTTCTCAGCATGTCGTGGTATCATAATTATAGTGTAGTAATTTTATGCAAATTGTCAAAGTGTTTTACGTATTGCATAGATTTTAACTATGAAGAAATAAATAAGAAAATCAATAAGGGATGCACCACGTTTCTGCCGCTATCAGGTCAAGTTAAGATGGTGTGTCCCCGATTACCCTCAGATTAACCTTTTGCCTTGACAAGGGTTTTCCTTTCGTTAAGGTAGAGAGATTGATTGGAAAAAAACCAAAAAAACTAAAAACAGGAGGGTATGTTATGAAGACAATAGTGGGGTTGATGCTTGTTTC
Organism: Thermodesulfobacteriota bacterium; assembly: GCA_034660835.1. Classification (GTDB taxonomy): domain Bacteria; phylum Desulfobacterota; class Desulfobulbia; order Desulfobulbales; family Desulfobulbaceae; genus Desulfobulbus_C. The sequence goes on along the minus strand of JAYEKB010000038.1, from coordinate 2,973 downwards.
CATGCTGATGATTGTAGCCACTCCGGCCTTTTCCGGTGTAGCCACGCAGATGTGGAAATGCGAGATGGACGATGACATATCCGAAGAGGAAGTGATAGCCAATGCTGGGGAGTGGCTCAAGGCTGCAAGGACAATGAAGGGTGGTGAGCGGTTGGAGGCCCATGTGTATTTCCCGGTTGCCGTCAACGCCATCGGTGAAGCTGACGTCTGGTTATTGGTCACCGCACCTTCTTTCGAGGAGTGGGGTAAGTTCTGGGATAACTACGCGGGTTCTCCGGCCGCGGAAGTAGACAATCGTAATGAAAAGATCGTTTGTCCAGACAGCGCCTTATGGGAGTCAGTAAAGATAAAATAGAGGCGGACCCCATCCGCTCAAGCCATTTGCGTAGATCTTGAGCCACCATTTCAGGGCTACTATCTGATCTGAAACACCTGGGAAGACTTGTTTAGCAAACGGCTATTCTTACTGCTGCATCAGGCCAGCTTCGGTGACAAGAGCTGCGCAACTGTCAGTCCCCTCGATCACGCGGGCATCAAATTGCTCAGGTCTGCCGTGGTCAGGGGGCGAGATCGGGCACCAATTTTATAATGAGTTCGAAGCCTGCAAGCTGAATGGCGTAAATTTCCAGAGTGCGCCGGCCGATGAAGTGCAGGGCGGCGGCTATGGATACTGGAGGCTGGATGCGGCTTGGTCCGCGCAGGAACAGACACAGGTTAAGGGACAAAACGCCGACGCTGAGAATGAAGACGGTGAACTGGATCTGAGAAAACGAGAATTCTATTTGTTCCTGCCAGACGTAGACGACCGCAGCTACAAAGCAGGCCATCAGACGCATCAGGCGAACGCTTTCTGTCATCGCTTGCGCGGGCGGTGCTGTGCTAAGGACGATGCCGTCCACATTGGTAGCTATTCTGCCGTCGACATAGATGCGTTGGCATAAGCCGAACAGGGCCCACAGCCATCCCTCCGCGCCGTAATCGACAATCTCCGCCGTTATCGGCAGCAACAGATTAAGTGCGCAGACGAGGAGGGCGAAGGCGGCCCAACCGTAATGTTGCATAAAGTTTTGCACGTAGGGACGTGCAATGCGGATGAGTGCGAAGCTCAATAGAATATTCGGTGCCGCCCAGGTCCAGTCGGCGTTCGAGCTGTCGAGCAGGGTCAGAATGACACCGAGCCAGATCCAGTGGTGCGGGACGGTCCGGGTATGTGCGTAGCCCAAAAGAAAGAAGAACAGCGGAGCCGCCAGGCGTCCGAAAACGTACCACCAGTTGGCGTTTTCAATGAAGAAATAACCGAAGTGGTCAACCGTGACCAGGATGATAGCGGCGGTTTTCAGCCAGTCGGTGTTGTCGATGGCGTGAGGTGTGCGCGTCGAATGCGTGGCATCGTGTATTTCCGGGCTCATGTGAGATCCCTGATGACAAGAGCGGCGCAACTGTCAGTGCCCCCGATCATGTGGGCGTTAAATTTCCCAGGTCCGCCGTGGTCAGAAGGCGTATGAACAACACGCAGATTTGGGTCCAACTCGAATTGGAAGGCGTCAAGGCCAAAGGGCAATCCCTCCCCGATAGATTTCAACGCAGCTTCCTTGAGACTCCAGAATTGGAAGAAAGTCCGCAGGCGCTCCAAGCCGCCTACCCCTTTAACAGCATTTGCCTCGGCTCCCGAAAAAAAACGATGGGCGAGCTCTACAGCCTCCAGATTCTTCGTTTGATCTTCCAGGTCGACGCCGATCCCATGGGTCGACGACCACGCCCCGAGAAAACCGAACCGGCAGGAGGAAAAACTAAACCAGATATCCGGTAAATCGGAAAGGTAGGGCCTCCCGTTTTCTGTCTCCTCGAAAACGATCTGCGATAAAGACCGCGACGATCCGAGCACGGTGGCGCCGCAAAAGCGACGAAACGCACGGCGCTGTGTGAACAGAGCCCTGTCGTATTCGGCTGCAAAGCGGTCCGCTCTCTGCAGCTCGGTATCCGACAGGACTGACGCGCAATGCCTCGACACCTCGGGATCCCGTGAAACCGGCGCATACAATACGTAAGCCGCATGACCCGCGGATGCCGGTGTCAAATCGCGCGAGCCGGCTGCGAAAAGGTCGTTGATTCGGTCACTTTTGTCTCTACTCATCTGTAACCGTGAGCCTCGTCGGCAGCTGCCTCTTCAGACAGCTTAGAATGCCCGCAGCCTGGTCTTGGCTGAGTGACAGGGGAGATGAGTGTTGAACTCCGCTTACAGGCTCTGTGGGGCTGCCCCAGTAAGTGGCTGTGGGCAGGTGCATCTCCTTCAGGACCAGGCTCAATGGCAGGATCGTTGTCTCAGGCTCGATGATCGCACCGCCCATTACCGTGGCGCCGAAGTTGACGGCGCTGCCGTCCCGGATGTCGGTTCGCTTCACCTTCAGCATCATGTTCTCGAAGGTGTGAAGCTGCAGGATGCCGGCGACGATGCAGTCGTCGCCGAAGTTCACCGCGTTCCAATCGAAGGCCTGCATGGGCGAGGCGATGATGGTTCGTTTGCCGATCCGACACCCCATCCACCGCAGGATGATGTTCGCGAGCACAGTCCCGGCCAGGGTTCTCAAAGGCCACTTGCACCAGGCGAAGAAGCAGTCCTGCGCGAAGAAGTAGGTGAAGTGCCGCCAGGACCAGAAGGGCGTTGAGTGAGCAGACCCCCATTTACTGCCCACGATGAACTTCTTGGTCGCGACGCAGAACACAACCAGGATGACCCCTTCGAGAACCAAGGAACTGAACGCGCTCACGACCAGCAGTCCACTCAAGCGCAGCATAATGGTGTATATAACGACATAGAACATCCCCCCGGCGAGGGGCAGCATGGTGATGCCGAGGATGTCATTCAGGAAGACACGCGCCAGGAATAAGGGGAAGCTCGGCAGTCTTTGAGCTTTATTTTCCGCCTCAAAGTCCGCACTCGCGAATCTCACTGGTGGGTTTCCCGCCACCGTG
>JAYEKB010000037.1:0-5658 GCA_034660835.1 Thermodesulfobacteriota bacterium | reverse complement strand
CTGCCCCTGTCACCGCAGGGAACACCATTCCAGCTTGCAGTATGGGAGCTTATGCAGCAAATACCCTATGGCGAAACCCGATCTTACGGAGAACTTGCAGCCGGACTCGGCAACCCAAACAAGGCAAGAGCCGTGGGCGGGGCTGCCAACAAAAATCCTCTGCCCATGGTCATCCCATGTCACCGGGTCATGGGCGCCAACGGCAAGCTGACAGGATTTGCCGGGGGGCTTGCGACAAAACAATTTCTGCTTAGCCTGGAAACATAAGAGGAAATAAAGCTGTTTAAGTATGTCATGATTTACAGGTAACACTTTCCCTATTCCATGTTGCCCTCCACTGCGCCATGGGGTACATTCCGGACATGGACGAACTGCTGAAAATAGATAACCTCTCGCTTACCTTCTGCTCGGACCAGGAGATCGGCGGTGATACACAGGTACTGCACGATATCAACCTGACCATTGAACAGGGGAAGACCCATGCCCTGGTGGGCGAATCCGGTTCCGGGAAATCCGTGACAGCCATGGCCATTCTCAGGCTGCTGGAAGATGTTGCCACCGTGCGCACCAGCGGCCGAATTTTTTTTAATAACCAGGACATACTGCAGCTCAGTAAAAAAGAGGTTCGGACTATCCGCGGCAATGACATTGCCATGATCTTTCAGGAACCCATGACCTCCATGAACCCGGTATACACCATCGGCAATCAGCTGATTGAACCCTTGATGCTGCACCGGAACATGTCCCGGGAAGAAGCCGGAAAACGTGCTCTTGTCCTGCTCAAACGTACAGGAATCAAAGACCCCGAGTTTCGTGTTAATTCCTACCCGTACCAATTATCCGGCGGCCAGCGGCAAAGGGTGATGATCGCCATGGCCCTGGCCTGCCGTCCCAGCCTGCTCATTGCCGATGAACCCACCACTGCCCTGGATGTTACCATCCAGGCCCAGATACTTGAACTGATCAAGGATCTCCAACAGGAATTTAACATGGCGGTCCTGCTCATCACCCATGATCTGCCCATGGTTCAGAAGGCTGCAGATACGGTTTCCATCATGTATCAGGGACGAATCGTGGAGCAAAACAGTGCTGACGCCCTGTTTGCTGCACCCCGTGAGGACTATACCCGCCACCTGCTGGATGCAGTACCACATTCCAGCCATACTCCGTGCACAGGCGGCAAGTTGTTGGTAGACATGGAGGGGATCAACTGCGAATTTATTCTGAAAACATCATGGGAAGGTTTTTTCAAACGGAAGAAATCTGTGGTCAAGGCAGTGGACAATGTTGATATCTCTATCCGCCAGGGAACAACCTTAGGGATTGTCGGTGAATCCGGCTCCGGCAAGAGTACCCTTGCCATGTGTTTGCTCAAACTTAATAAATTCAAGGGATCCATCCATCTTTATGATGATGATAAAGATATCCTGCTCTCGGAGCTGAGCAACAGGCAGATGCGTCCTCTGCGCCGGGAGCTGCAGATCGTGTTCCAGGACCCCTTTTCGTCGCTGTCTCCACGACTGACCGTTGAACAGATCCTTGCTGAGGGGCTGCAGGTGCACAAACTCGCCAAAACCCGTGCAGAGCTCCGGTCCCTGGTTCAACAGGCACTGGAAGAGGTAGAGCTTGATCCTGATATGGCCAGCCGCTTTCCCCATGAATTCTCCGGCGGCCAGCGCCAGCGTATAGCCATTGCCAGGGCAATTATTTTAAAGCCAAAACTGCTTATTTTAGATGAGCCCACCTCGGCCCTGGACACCACTATCCAGGCCCAGATCATCAAGTTGCTCATAGGGCTGCAGAAGCGACACGGTATGACCTATATCTTTATCACCCACGACCTGCGTGTCATCCGCTCTTTGGCCGATGAACTGGCAGTCATGAGGCAGGGCAAGATCGTTGAATCCGGACCAGCTGATCGCATCTTTGCAGAGCCTGCCCATGAATATACCCGCAATCTGTTTCAGGCTGCTTTTTATCAATAATATGGGTTCCGGGTTTGAAGTTGATGTTTTTTTCAGGACAATCGCTTTTTTGGCTGACAACAACGAGTTACGGTTACATCTTTAAGGTACACGGCTGATGGACAAGGGTAAGATAGAGAACAAAACCCGGAGCCCGGAACCCGAAACCCGAAACCCGTTATCTTCCGAGTTCCTGAAAACTATCAGCCACAGCCCGGGTGTATACCAGATGCTGGGCAGAAAAGAGGTTTTGTATGTGGGCAAGGCCCGGGACCTGCGCAAACGATTGGCCCAGTATGCCCATTATTCAGGATCTGCCCATTCCAAGACGGCAGTCATGCTCTCCCATGTCCGGCGGGTGAAGACCATCCTCACCACCACGGAAAAAGAGGCCCTGATCCTTGAAGCCTCGCTGATAAAAAAACACCGGCCCCGCTATAATGTCATCCTGCGCGATGACAAGAATTATCCGCTGATCAAGGTAACAATCAGGGAAGAGTGGCCGCGCTTGCTGGTCACCCGCAGACGGCTGCGCGACGGAAACCGCTATTTCGGCCCCTACTCGTCCACCTCGGCCATGCGTGCATCACTCAAACTGCTGTACTCCATGTTTCCCCTGCGTCGCTGTAAAACAGTGCGTGATCGCGACCGCCCCTGTCTCAACTATCAGATGAAGCGCTGTCTGGCTCCCTGTACCGGGCTGGTTGACCAGACCACCTACCAGGCAATGGTGGAGGAAATCCTGTTCATCCTGGAAGGGAAAAGCCGGCAGGTGATTGACCGGTTGACCGACAAGATGCAAACAGCTGCGAAAGAACTACAATTTGAACGCGCTGCCCTGTACCGTGACCAGATTAAGGGTTTAAGCAAAACCCTGGAACGCCAAATTGTAGTGGCCGACCACCAGATGGACCAGGATGTATTCGGCCTTGCCCGTGAAGGTGCCTCGGTCGGCATTGCCATTTTATTTGTTCGCTCCGGCATGATCAGCGGAGCCCAGACTTTTTTTATAACCGATCCCATTGGTGAAGACGACCGTATCCTCCGGGAAACCATTATCCAGTACTACTCTGTCCAGCGCCAGCCGCCGCGCGAACTGCTGCTGCCTCTTGCCCCCGAAGATGGTGACCTGGTCCGGGACCGGCTTGGCGAACTGCGTGAAGCCCCGGTTAAACTGGTCATCCCGCAGCGTGGGAAACGAATGCAGCTCATGCAGATGGCCTCTGACAATGCGGTTCAGATCTTTGCCGAACGTAGCAGGAAACGTAAATCCTGGGACACCCTGGCCGCGTCCCTGCTTAATAAACTAAAACTGCGTAACCGGCCTGATACTATTGAGTGTTTGGATATCTCCAACCTGGCAGGAAAACAGGCTGTGGGATCACTGGTTTGTTTTGTAGAGGGAGAAAAAGAAAAATCCCGTTTCCGCCATTACCGAATTCGGTTAAAAGATGAACCGGACGACTACGCAATGATGGATGAGGTTTTGCGCAGGCGCATGGAAACCGGGCTCAGCAAAAACAATCTGCCGGACATGCTCCTGCTTGACGGCGGCAAAGGACAGCTCAACATTGCGGTTCATGTACTTGCCGATTTTGACCTGCTGGAGCGTATCGATATGATAGCCATTGCCAAGGAAAAACAGGAAGAGGGGGAAAAACTGTTCCGGCCGGGCCGAAAAAATCCCATCCTGCTTCCCGCTCACTCCCCTGCCCTGTTGTACCTGATGCGCATCCGGGACGAGTCGCACCGGTTCGGCATTACCTTCCACCGCAGGCTGCGCAACAAGGAGACCTTGCACTCAAAGCTGGACAACCTGCAGGGAGTTGGGGAAAAAAGGAAAAAACTCATGCTTACAAACCTGGGCAGTTTTAAACGGATCATGGAGGCCACAGCCGACGAACTGACCTCGGTACCTGGTATTGGCAATAAACTGGCTGAGTCAATTCACAACCAACTGCATCAATAAAAACATGCAACCTGATGAAATAATGATGGCTCGTCTCAAGCCGGGCTGTATCTGCAAAGGTATTAAATTGATACGGCTGCTGGAGGCCATTGACCAGGGTGCCAACAGCTTTGAAGCGGTGGCCAAGATAACAGGCATCGGTGAAGGTGACTGTGGTGGCAAAAGGTGTCGGGCCAAGGTTGAGGAGTTACTGGCTAATCGTGGGATAGAAGGAAAATAAATGATGGCATCTCTCTCACCGTCAATCTTCTTGTCTGCCTGCCTGTATCCCTGTATTGTCGCGTATGATCTCAAGAGATAACAGCGCTAAAAGCCAATGACTCTGCCAAGATTAGACATTCTGCTCTACGCCCATGACGGACGCGGACTCGGTCATATCAGCCGGACCGTGGCCATCGGCATAGCCCTGCGCAGGTTGTATCCGGACGTACGAATTCTGGTCGTGACCGGTTGTGCTTCAACAAAAGAACTGATCCACTGTGCTTCACTGGACTGGTTGAAACTTCCCTCTTACCGGACCGAAGTCATTGACGGCAAGTCTCACGGTATTGACGGCAACAGCTGCTTTACAGATAAAGAGCTTGGCCTGCTGCGTGCTGAAACATTACAACAGATCGTGCTTCAATACCGGCCCAAGGTTGTTCTGGTCGACCATACACCTCAGGGCAAACACAGGGAACTGCTGCCTGCCCTTAAAGCCGCTTCAGGTATGGACACACGATGGGTGCTTGGTGTTCGCGGTGTGGTCGGCACTGTCCCACAGGCAGGTTCAATGCTCACGCAGCAGCTCTTTTCTGATTATTATACACAATTGCTCTGGTACGGAGACAGCCGGGTGTTAGGCATGCAACAGCCAAGGCAGCTGGAAGGTCAGTACAATAGTAAGCCAATAGAATGTGGTTATGTTTCCAGGCTGCAGGAACTCAGTCACCTGCAGGATAGAAAAAACTTTAACAAAACACTGGCAGGCACCATTGCCATTCCCTGGTTGGGTGAACACAGTCAACACGTCCTGACATGTATTGCCGGGGCATTAAAAAACATTGGTCCTGTACATGGAAACTGGCACCTCTTTGCCAACCTTGCCCCGGACCAACACGTGCAGATTATTTCCTCTTTGCAGCAGCTCCCCTACTGTCATCTGCAGCCCCCGGGTCACGGCTACATAGAAGCCCTGCTTCATTCAAAGACAGCTATGATTTACGGCGGCTACAACAGCCTGACCGATGTACTGGCCGCTGGCCTGCCGGCTGTTGTCCTGCTGCGGGCCATGCAGGATAGTGAACAGCAAATGCACCTCCACTTGCTGCACAAATATACAAACGATCAACTGCTCTCCATCGACGAAACACAGCTAACCGAAAAAATTATCGAGATGGGTCTGCAGACGCAACTGAAAAAAACTCCCCTGACAACTGAAATCAACTTGCAGGGGGCCGAAAACGCAGCCCGGCAACTGGTCATGCAAAGCAAAGAATAAAGGCTGCCTAATAATCAAGAATTTTCCCGTAAAAGTTATTTCCTCTATGGAGGTCTATGATGATTTTTTTTAAAAAGAAGACTCTGACCGGATTAGCCCGTACATGCGGCTGAGCTGCTAACCCGTATATTTCACAAGTCGAGGTGGCTGCAGATGCGCTGAGCACCTGAGTAAGCTATAGTTGCCTATGCTTGCTCAGGTAGCGACAAAGCAGGTGCGGTCGCATCGGCTTGCCTTCGGTGAAC
>JAYEKB010000036.1:0-5707 GCA_034660835.1 Thermodesulfobacteriota bacterium | reverse complement strand
TCTCTCAGCAACCTGCTTACCCGGGCAAGGGTTTGCAGATATTCTCCAGCCATGTCAGGTGGAGCGAGGATCATTACAAGGAGGTGAACCGGTCGATGATCTACCGCTTCAAAGCTGATGCCGTGGCTTGATCGGGCAAAGCAGAGCAGCAATTCTTCCAGACCCGGTACCTTGCCATGGGGGATGGCTACGCCGTTGCCAACCCCGGTGGAACCAAGCTGTTCACGTTCTGCCAGCATCTGGGTCATGGTGTCCAGATTGATCGACGGGCATTTATCATGCACTGCCCCGGCCAGCTCTCGGAGTACGGATTCCTTGCCGGTTGATTCCAGTTCAAGAATTATACATTGTTCTTCTAACTGTACCATCTGCTTCTTATCAGCGGGCCTTGCGGCGATGCTTAACCGGTAGGATTTTCATCTGATCTCTGTATTTTGCCACTGTCCGTCGGGCAACCTTGATGCCCTCACCTTTCAGGAGCACGGAGAGTTTGTTGTCGCTGAGCGGTTTGCCGGAATCCTCTTTTCCGATAAGCTGTCTGATTCGATTCTTGATGGCTTCAGCAGCCACCGTGTCACCGTTTGTGGTAGCAACAGCAGTGGAAAAAAAATATTTTAACTCATAAATACCCTGGGGAGTATGGGCGTATTTATGAGAGGTTACCCGGCTGACCGTGGATTCATGCATGCCGATATCTTTGGCTACATCATGGAGAATAAGCGGTTTGAGGTGGCCCGGACCTTTTTCAAAAAAATCGTGCTGAAATTTGAGCAGACTCTCCATGACCTTGTAGATGGTTCGCTGGCGTTGCTGCAGGGACTTGATAAACCATTGGGCACTGCGTTTTTTCTCCTGCAGATATCCCCGGGATTCCTTATTCAGCTTTTTTTTCTGTTTGATCAGCTCCTGATACTCGCCTGAGAGTTGCAGCTTGGGCAGACCATCGTTATTGAGCTGGATAACGAATTCATCGTCTATTTTATACACATACACATCGGGAATAACATAGTTGGTCTGTTCATTGCTGAACTCGTTGCCGGGATAGGGGGTAAGGGAGGAGATAATATCCACAGCCGCCTGGACCTTACGGGCTGTAACTTCTGTATTGCGGGCAATAAGGGCATAATTTCGTGTCTGTAACTGGTCCATGTACTCATCCACGATTCGGTAGGCCAGAGAGTCCTCCAGCCCTTTTCGGTCCAGTTGCAGGAGCAGGGATTCACGGATACTCTGGGCGGCAATTCCGGCCGGTTCAAGGCTCTGCACCAGCCGCAGTACACCTTCAGCCTCTTCGGTGGAGCAGTTGACATATTCACAGATGTCTGCAATATCTGCTTTTAAAAAACCATGTCCATCCAGGTTGCCGAGAATGAAAAGGGCAATTTCCCTGTCAAGCTCGTCAAGCCTGAGATGGGTGAGCTGCCATTGCAGATGTGAGGTCAGTCCGGGAGTAGCGGAGATAAAGTCAAACTGGGAAGGAGCATCTGCCGGTGGAGTTTCCCGGGCAAAGGAGAAGTCGGAATCAAAGTTGTTGGCATAATCCTCCCAGTTGACCTCGGCCACTGTGGCAGGATCATCCCCGGCCACCTGGGTGGTGGCGGCTGCCTCGGGCACCTCTTTGACTTCAGCTGCGGACAGGGATTCCGGGTTGCTGTTGCTTTCAGGGCTGTCAATGGCCTCTTCAAGCAGGGGGTTCTGCTCCATCTCCGCCTGCAGGGCATCGGTGAGTTCCAGTCGATTAAGCTGCAGCAGTTTAATCGCCTGACGCAGCTGTGGCGTCATAACGAGTTTCTGGGCAAGCTTTAACTGTTGTCGGAGTTCAAGAGCCATAGGTTTCAGAAACCAGAAGTCAGAGGACAGAAGACAGAAAACAACAAAAAGTGTGGGCTACTTTGTTTTACACCGGTGATCCCGATGATTTTTTCTTGTTTTTTATTGCGTCGTTGACGCCAAACTATTCTGGTTTCTGTCATCTGTCCTCTGTCTTCTGAATCACATGCTGAAGTTTTCGCCAAGATACATTTTTTTGGCCAACTCACTTTCAATAATGTCAGCGGCAACACCGCTGGTCAGGATTTGTCCATCATTCATGATATAGGCAAAATCACAGACCTGCAGGGTCTCACGGACGTTATGGTCTGAGATCAAAATGCCGAGCCCCTTGGCTTTCAGGTCCCGGATGATTTGCTGCAGATCGGCAACCGAGAGCGGGTCAACTCCGGCAAAGGGTTCATCCAACAGGATAAAACGAGGCCGGGTGGCCAGGGCACGCATGATTTCCACCCGTCTCCGTTCACCGCCGGAAAGGGCGTGGCCCTTGTTCTGAGCCAGATGTTCAATTTTCAGTTCCGCCATCAACTCTTCAATACGATTATTGATCTCATTGCGTGTCAGTCCTAAGGGTTCGAGAACAATGCGGACATTCTCTTCCACAGTCAATTTTTTGAAAACCGATGGTTCCTGGGCTAAATAGGTGATCCCCCTGGAAGCACGGCGGTGGATGGGAAGATTGGTAATATTATCGCCATCGAGATAAATAGAGCCTGCCGTGGGCCGGATAAAGCCGACAATACAATAAAAAGTGGTTGTTTTACCGGCCCCGTTGGGACCCAGTAATCCAACAATAGAGCCATTCTCTACCTGCAGGTTTACCTGGTCCACAACCCTGCGCGAGCGGTATTCCTTGATAACACTCCTGGTTTCCAGTATTGAACCGGTTTTCATTATTTTTTCTTGGAATCGGAATCAGGATGAATAACGGCCTTGACCCGTCCGGGTTTGGATGTATCCTGTTCAACGATGGTTCGCTTATCATCAAGGTAATAGGTGATGGTCTTGCCGGAGACCATGTTCTGGCCCTGCCAGGCCTTGGCGTCTCCGCTCAGGATCACCTTGCGATCCTTGGCAAAGTAGTCCATTCGTCTGCCGGTCCCCAGCCAGTCATCCTGGGTGACCTCCACGTTGCCCTTGCAGATCAGTTTTTTGACCTTGCTGGACTGAGTTTTGGTTTGAGATTTATTATTTTGGGAGTAATAAACCGTCATTTCGTCGGAGCGGATGGTTACTTGCCCTTGACTGGCATCAACATTGCCGATAAAGACAACCGAATTTTCCTGCTCCTGGGAAACCATGCGGTCGGCCTCGATATGGATTGGTTCCGACGATTCCTCGCTGAAACCTGGTCCTGCGACAAACAGGACAAAGCCAATAATAATCATTGATTGCAGGGCCTGGCGAACAGGAAAAGGAAAAAAATACATTGTTATCCCCAGTTAAATTATGTTTATTGATTTTCCGGATTGGTTTTTGCATTATCTGGCCGAGAATACAGGGTTCACCTCCAAATGTAAAGCGTTTCCGGCTGATAAGCGTATTGCCTGTTCAGGGAAAGAGAGTAGTTTACAAGACAGGCAGAGGATGGGTATAATTAGATTTTTATTCCGATGCCGAAGACACTAAATTGGAGCATACAATGCAGGATGAAATTACCAAAGCCAAGGTGCTGATAGAAGCCTTACCCTATATTCGAGAGTTTAATGAAAAAACAGTGGTTATCAAGTACGGCGGTCACGCCATGGTGGATGAAGCGCTGAAAAAAAGTTTTGCCCTGGACGTGATTCTGCTTAAGTACATCGGGCTTAACCCGGTGATTGTCCATGGCGGTGGCCCACAGATTAATCTATTCCTGGAAAAGATGCAGATTACGTCTAACTATATCCAGGGAATGCGGGTTACGGACGGTGAGACCATGGATGTGGTTGAAATGGTGCTGGTGGGCAAGGTCAACAAAGAAATTGTCGGCCTGATCAACCATTGCGGCGGCAGGGCGGTGGGCCTTTCCGGTCGGGATGGGGATCTTGTCGAGGCCAGGAAAATGAAAATTTTAAGCAAACCCGACGTAGAGAATGCGCCTCCGGAACTCATTGACCTGGGTAGGGTGGGCGAGGTGACCAGGGTAAATCCGGATATCCTGGAAACTCTGGATAGCCAGGATTTCATTCCGGTGATTGCGCCGGTAGGGGTTGGTGAGGACGGGCAGGCCTATAATATAAATGCCGACCTTGTGGCCGGGGCTATTGCCGCAGAGCTTAATGCCGTTAAACTGATTCTGCTCACCGATGTGGAGGGTGTCCAGGACGGTGAGGGGAAACTGCTTTCTTCCATTGCCGGGGAATCCATAGAACAGATGATTGATGAAGGGGTGATCCAGGGCGGTATGATCCCCAAGCTTCGTTGCTGCGCTTCCGTCATTAATGGCGGGGTGGGTAAGGCACATATTGTTGACGGTCGGCAGGAGCATGCCATTTTGTTGGAAATTTTTACCAATAAGGGAATTGGTACGGAGATAACGGCATGAGCATGAACAATGCAGAATGGATAAACAGGGGTGAGTCAGTGTTTGTAGGAACCTACAGCCGGTTTCCGGCAGCTATGGTCAGGGGAGCGGGGTGCAGGCTCTGGGATGCAGACGGCAAAGAGTACCTGGATTTCCTGGCAGGTATTGCGGTCTGTTCACTGGGTCACTGCCATCCCGCCGTTACCAAAGCGGTCCAGCAGCAGGCAGCAAAGCTGGTGCATGTCTCTAATCTTTTTCACACCGAGCCTCAGATAGAGCTTGCCGAGTTGCTGACAGCCAACAGCTTTGCCGACCGGGTATTTATGGCTAACTCCGGCGCCGAGGCCAATGAGGCGGCCATCAAACTGGCCCGGATTCACAGCGGTGAGGGACGTTATGAAGTGATTTCGCTTTCCGGTTCCTTTCACGGCCGGACCCTGGCCACGGTTGCTGCAACCGGCCAGCCCAAGTTTCACCAGGGGTTTGAGCCGCTGCCTGCCGGGTTTATCCATGCCGAGTTTGGTGATCCCCGCGAGATTGAAAAGCTTATCAGCGACAAGACCTGTGCCATTCTCTGCGAACCGTTGCAGGGTGAGAGCGGGGTGCGGCCGCTTGCTGGAGAGTATCTGCAGGCAATTCGGTCGCTTTGTGACAAACACGGCTTGCTGCTGATTTTTGACGAAGTCCAGACCGGTATCGGCCGGACCGGCAGCCTGTTTGCCTACCAGCAGCTGGGAGTCACACCCGACATCATGACCCTGGCCAAGGCACTGGGCAACGGTCTGCCCATCGGGGCCATGCTGACCAGGAAGGAAATTGCAAACTCCCTTACCGTGGGCACCCATGCCTCCACCTTTGGCGGAAATCCTGTGGCTGCTGCCGCCGGAGTGGCGGTGCTGAAAACCATGCTGGCAGACGATTTTTTCGAATCTCTGCAGGAGCGCTCCACCTATTTTATCAAGCGTCTTGAGGATGTGGCGGTACAGTTTCCGGAACTGGCTGCCGGGGTGCGCGGCCGGGGCATGCTTCTTGGCCTGGTGCTGACGGACAAGGGAATCAAGCACGGCCTGGAAATTGTTCAACAGCTGTTTGAACGAGGCATGCTGATCAACTTTGCCGGTATGCGGGTCCTGCGTTTTATCCCGCCGCTGATTGTGAGCAGAGAAGAGATTGATCAGCTCATTGATCAGCTTGTAGCAGTATTGGCCGGATTCAGATAAGCTTCCTTTACAGCGGCAGGATATGCACCTCTTCCTGCACCTTATGGATTCCCTTGAGAAACAGACCGTTACGGCCGTCAATGGAGATAGCGTCGCGGAAGTTGATTTGAAACCCGACAGTGCGCAACAATCAACGGCTTTCAAATCAACT
>JAYEKB010000035.1:0-5710 GCA_034660835.1 Thermodesulfobacteriota bacterium | reverse complement strand
GCATATCAACCTTGTTCTTCCATTCTCAAACAATTTAAAATCAAAATATAAAAGCCTGACCCCTGTGTCTGAGTGCAAGAAGAAGGGTGTGTTTGTGACGGGTTACGTTTCAGCTTCCTTCCATTAAGACGATAATCGGATCTCCGATACAACATTCTGTTAACCGGGCAGCACTGCCCCTGTTGACGGCAATTTCAAGATAGCCGGCACTGTCAATGACTGCAACCAGGCTGCCGGAGGGGGAATCCGAATAGGTGTTGGAAATGCTGTTGATCGTATGGCCCTTGATCCTGATTCCGGAAAAATCTGCGGGTTGAAAACTACTCTGGTCTGCAGTGAGGTCTGCGGTGGTGATGTTCGTGCGGATGTTTCCAAAGCGATCAACATGCAGAACCTGCCCGTCTATTCTGGTTCCTGAAATATTCGGTTCCGGCAGGTTAAGATGGGTGCAGGAGTTGATTTCTGCAGCCGGTCCAACTTCGTCCAGGGGCATTCCCCCTGCCACGGCCGCAGCAATCGGGGCCATAATGTCGCGGCCATGAAAGGTGGAGCTGATTTCAGCGGGAAACAGGGACGCATTTTCAACCCGGTGTACGGTCTGGATCATGTTGTCTTGAAAGAGCAGAGATAATGCCCCGTTGTCCGGTGCGATAAACAGGTGCTTGCCGGCAGTAGCCGCCAGTATTCGACGCTGGCTGCCGACCCCGGGGTCAACAATGACCAGATGGATGGTCCCTTTGGGGAAATAGTTGTAACTGGTGCGAATGGTAACAGCTGCAGTCAGAATGTCATGGGCAGGGATGGAGTGGCAGATGTCAATGATACGAGCAGAAATGTTGTACTTGAGAATGGCCCCTTTGAGTTGACCGACATAGGGATCTTCCAAACCAAAATCTGTTGTCAGTGTGATGATGTTGGCAAATTGCATCAGGTTCTCTCCTTTTTTCGTAACTGATCACGGGGCACGTAATATCCTGATATAAATACAGTATTGTAAGTGGTCACAGGTGCTCCAGCTGTGCTGATTCAGGATGTTTAGTCTATAGCCCGTCTATGCTGGACATCCTGAATCAGTGCAGATGGGGTGCTTGTGATCGCTTGCCTTTTTTCCGGCAACCAGGATACAGAATCCGGCCTGTTCATTGATCCCCTGCTGAGCCACTTCCAGTCTTTCCGCACTCCCGGGAGGCTCCATCAGGGTTGAGTGACTTTCAAGCAGGGAAAAGTCTCTCTGCTTGAGCATTGTCAATGTATCTTTGATTGTGTAAAAACGGGCATGTTTGTAATAGGGGTTCCCCTTTTTTCTCTTGTTTTCAAGCTGTTGTCCTAAATATGATTGGGATGGAACCTGTCCGATAACCAAGCGCCCGTCACTTTTGAGTACCCGCCAACATTCATCCAGAACCCGGCCCGGATCACCTAAAAAACAGAGGGTAAACAGCAGGAAAAGCGTTCCTGCTGTCTCTGATCTCAGTGGCAGCTGCTCACCTATAGCGGCTACTCCTATAATACCTCTCTTCAAGCCACGATGCAAGGCAGCAGGTGCCGGATCAATACCTACGGTTATGCCAAGTTGTTCGGCAAACCTTCCCGGTCCTGCCCCTATCTCAAGTTTTGGGCCGGGAAGGGGTGACGTAATTTGCCGCAGAGCCGCAAGTTCAGTTTCAAAGAGCAGGCTGTCTTCATACCAGTTGTCATATTCAGCAGCGCGTTCCTGGAAAACCTGGGCCGCCTTTCGCCAGTTTTTTTGTACAGAGATCGTGAAGTCTGTCATGATTTGTCGGAGCGTGAGAGGAGAAAGTAAAGAGTGCCGGTTTCTTTCATGGAGCCTGCGACTCGGCCCGCCTGATCCCCTGCACCCTCAAACAGATCTACCCTGCCTGGACCACGGATGGCAGAACCGGTATCCTGCACCAGAACAAAACGGTGTACAGGCTTCCAGTCAACAATTTTTCCAGATCGTATGACAGGCTGCCTGGTCTTGAGAAAGGCAAGGCCACCTGCAGGAAAACAGCTCTGATCTGCAGCAATGGAGCGGCCCGGAGTCAGCTCCCGGTCCAGGTTGCCAATGGCTCCATGTGTTCTGGTCCAGTTGAAAAAGATATAGGACGGATTTGTATAGAGAATTTCCTGCCGTTCTTGTGGATGGGTGTTGATATAGGTGCGGATGGTTTCCATAGAGGCTTTTTCCAGACTTATTCGGCCTGTTTGCACCATGAATTTGCCAATGGATCGATAGGGATGACCATTTTTGGCTGCATAGTGAATTCCACGTAAGGATCCATCGCGCAAACGTATAAGCCCTGATCCCTGCACCTGCAGGAAGAATACATCCAGCGGGTCCTTGAGCCAGGCCAGTTCACTGCCTGCCGCCTTGCCCAGGGTTTCAATATCTTCCCTGGTCCAGTAGCTGGTAAAATTCTCTCCTTCCATTCGGCCAATCCGTTTTCGTGTTGAATTTTTAGAAGGTTTAATGACAAGATCAGGAGGAATTGTGTACAGGGGGTAGAGGTAGGGTGTTTTTTTTCTGAGGCTGCCGTCAAGAACCGGCTGATAGTAACCGGTTACCAGCATTTTGCGGCCGGGATTGAAACCCTTGGTGCCGGCAGCCTGGAAAACATCAAATTGCTGCGAGATCTTTTCCTGCAGTTCCTGGTCCGAGAGTTTGGCAGCCAGCAGGTCCTGGAAGGCAACAAGAGACTGGGCAAGGCGACTGACAGGGATTTCCTGATCAGCTATGGTGACCACCGTAGCGTCTGCCGGACGGGAGCGAAGGTAATCCAGGCTATGTTGAACAGCCTGGTTCAGGCCTTGACGACCAAGGTCATCAAGAAAAGGTGGAATGGATCTGGAGCTTACAGGAATGAGAGGGGATACAGCGCATCCCGGCAGGTGGAGCAACAACAAGCTCATAACCACTGACCAGAGAATTCGCTGCATGTTCCTTATTTTTTAAACGCTTCGGCCAGTTCAGTTACAGCCATGGCGTAACGATTGGAGTGATTCCACTGGGTAATAGCCTGAAAATTAGGGTAGGCAGCTATATATCGAAATTTTTTCTTGGACTTTTTTGGGTCAAGCTCCAACCCTACTATGGAGAGAGGTCGATTGTTCGGTGACGGCGGGATGTCTGATTTCTGGACGTCCCGGACAACCTGCCGGTCAATACGCCCTTTCCTGCCTTTGTCTTTTGTTTCAATTAGACGTTTGTCTGTCAGTGTATGGCCGAGTTCTGCATAGATGGGACCATCAAGGGTCCAGTGAAAATGTTTAAGATAGTTGGCAATGGAGGCCAGGACATCGGGTATTGAGTTCCAGACATCGCGTTGGTCATTGCCGTCAAAGCTTACTGCGTAAGCCTGGAAGGAAGAGGGAATAAACTGGGTCTGGCCAAAGGCCCCGGCATAGGAGCCTTCCATTTCATGTGGGTCGACATTGTTCTCTCTGCACAATACCAGGAAATGAATCAGTTGGCCGCGGAAGAATTCTGAACGCCTGGGATAGGCGTCAAATAAGGTGTTGAGTGTCTGCAGGACGTTAAAGCCTCCCTGGTGCGTACCATAGCGGGTTTCTATACCCCAGATGGCAACAACAATCTCCCGGTCCACACCGAATTCATGTTCAATCTTGTCAAGTAATTCTTCATGGTTACGGAGTTTTTTCTTGCCGGAAGCAATGCTCTTCCTTGTGATGAAAAGTGGGAAATACGTATAATAGGGCTTAGCCTCCCATTGGCTGTCCATGAGCTCAAGTACTCGTTTGGAGATAATCTGGCCCTTGAAGATCTGCTGCAGTTCCTGCGGGCTGAACTGGTGTTTCTGCTCAAGTTCCTTGAACAGTTCCTGATATTTGGGCTGTTGCAGGTCGATGGGTTGGCCATTCTTGACCAGGTCTGCTGCTTTTGGTTTGGAACCAGGGGATGAAGCGGGCAGGCAGAACAGAAAAATTATGAGCAGGGCAGCTGAAACTGTTGTCAGCCTGCAACGGCTGGAAAATAGGAACCAGGGGCGGAATACTTGCATGAAATAATATCTGTCCAGAACTCAGCCGGCAAATTGAAGGGAAAAAGCTTTGGTAAACGCATCAAGTTGGTCTGCGGGCAGCTCATTGACACCAGCCGCCGCTGCTCTGCCGCCGCCGGTAGGAAATTTACGGCAGAGGGTATCTGCACCTGTTCGGTCATGCAGGGGCGCCCGAACACTGATTCTTAAAGACGCATCAGTGTTGGCTGTCAGCAGGGCATGGGCAAGGTTTGGTTTGTTGCGGGCAAGGGTGTTGGAAAAAACGCCTGCCACCCGCCGTGCCCAGGGCTTTGGAGGCAGTTGAAATATTCGGCCGTTTGCATCTTCATGGATTGGAGCAAACGACATGGCTTTATCCATGTCATCCCGGTAGCCGCTGCGAAGTGTCTGCAGGGCAGAAGAGTCGGCATGAAAGACAAGCGGGTCTGTGTACGGCTGTACCTGGCGGAAAAGCTCATCCGGGGGGAAAAACAGATCAGCCGGGTTTGCTCCGTAGCCGTTATAATTAAGCAGAATACCTGTTTCCTTAAGCTGTTTTGTTTCAGCCACGTTAAAACCGAGCCGGTTGGCCAGTTGGCCGGCAGATTCATCAAGATTGTCGCCAAAGGCTCCGACAACAGCCCAGGAGCTGTATTTTTCCTGTAGGAGTGAGTTGATTATCAGGGAGGTGCAGGTCAATGGCTGAGGGTCAAGATGGGTTGTTAATCTGTCAGAAGACGGGATAGTGCCTGCAAAGTGGTGATCCACGTAAAAAACTTTGTTGCCCCTGGCAAGTATCTCCCCCAAGCTGTCACGGTTGCGGTCCAGGGAGATGTCAAGGACAGTGATCACCGAATTTTTGACATCCGTCAACTGCTCAAGAAGAGTGATGTCACGTTTCACGCCGCTTATAAGCAGGGCTTCCGGATGTGGTTCTTGCAATCGTAACTGGTGCAGCGCACAGATACCATCTGCATCACCGTTGAAGACATCAATGTAAGCTATCCCGGCTTTGCCAGAGTTCATAAAGTATCGCCCGTTTCGCGGATCCCATTATACAGTGCTACTGGAAACTATATGCCGTTTACAGCCCGGGCATGTCCAGACCAAGGGGACTGCCGATGTTGGCCAGTTGGAACATGATCGTGTATTTTTCATTACCGGGTGTCTGGTCTGCAGTAAATTCCACCGACCAACAGGCTGGATGATAAATCAGGTTGAATATTTGTTCAACGGTTGTATTGTCTTCAAGGGAGCGCTCAATGGCATAGCCGGCCGACCAGTTGTACAATAAACCTACCCTGGCAAGAGCTCGAATGGAGCTGGTTTCCCTCTGCAACTCATCCAAATAATTCAAATCATTCAAATCATCCAGAGTGGTTCCTTTATTATATCGGTAATCAAGAGAAAAAATATCACCGCGGCTGTTGCGATAATCGCTTTCAACAATATGTGTAAGAAAGCCCTCACCGTACACATCGACATCGGTACGATAGATGAAGCGTAAATCTTTGAGTGGATAATAGGCCATCCGCATATTGACCGGAGTTAATGGAGTGTCGCTTTCCTCACTGCGGATATCATATCCCTGCTCTATCTTTATGTATCCATAATCACGGTCATATTTCCTGTCACCATTCAGCCCGCTAAGGGAAAAGAAGTTGTGTAGTCCATAGGTGATCAGATTCTGGTCAGCAACATTATCAACA
>JAYEKB010000034.1:0-5714 GCA_034660835.1 Thermodesulfobacteriota bacterium | reverse complement strand
GTCGCATCGGCTTGCCTTCGGTGAACACTTTGCAAATTTAAAGTAGGGAATAATGCGCAATTTTATCATATGATTTACAGAGGTTACCTTAAAATGAGCAAAGTGTTCATGAAATATGCGGGCTAAATGCAACACTTATTTCTTAACAGGCCCTTACCAGTTCGGTGAATTGATAATTCTTGCAAAAATGCGGATGTCCGTCAGTATATCAACTTTTACCAGGGCACAATGGTCCCTTCATTTTCTCACTGACACGGTTAGTACTTTCGCAGTTGGTACCATTTTTGGGATTACACTCAAGGAGTATTCCCATCACTTTGTCAGCGAGTCTATAGCAATGGGCATCTTCCAGCCTTGCCAACAGATCCGACATCAATTTATTGAACTCCTGACACTTTTCATAATCAGAAGTAGTACGCTGATGCAGGTCACACGCTTTTCTCAGGTCTTTATTTATATCGTCGGGAATTACTTCGGCCATAGGATCAGGTTCTTTCAATAATATAAGTAGACAGTTCAGCTTCAGAAGATGATTTTTTGCATCATAATATGCAATCTGTTTTTCACAAGCATTTCGCAGAATGAATGCATCCGGTTATTTTTTTTACTGACGGAAAGTAAACTATACTTAAAAGTCTCTGAATCGTGCCAGTCAAGAGTCTTGCTGCCGATCCGGGTATAGGGATAGCCAAAGGTATTGAGTGCTGTACCATACTGCGATGGGTTCAACTGCAGGTCGCGTCCCATGGCAAGCTTCACACGGTACTGTTCCCAGCCATCCCGGAAATACTCCAGATAATATTTGGTAACGACAAGATCCATTTTTTCCTTGAGCATCATCTTCCGCACATCAGCCGGATCCACCGGCACCCAGTCGTACACTGCAGATAAAACGCTGCCCAGCAATGGGTCAACTAAAAAATTTGCATTGGCTCGGATGGTTCTATCCAGTATCATATTTTCCATGACTCTACCAAAACTCACCCTTGCCGATCTTGCCCGTTCCGGCCACGTAACCCGCTGGCACAGCGTACGTACCTCACGGGACCAGACCCTGGCCGAGCATCATTACATGGTGACCCGAATCTCCAACAGACTGGCCAAAGATATTCTCGGTCCTGACCTGGATGATTCCGGCCTTCTGAAAATTATGGAGTACGCATCCCTGCACGACACCCCGGAACTGCTCATGGGTGATCTGCCAAGCCCGCTCAAACGACATATCGAACATATCAGCGGGGAAAACAATCCCATCGAGGCCATTGAAAACGAGATTGCACCCTGGCTGACCGAGATGAAAGAGTCGATCCGCCGGACTAACCCGGAGTACCTGCTGATCGTCAAGCTGGCCGACATAACAGACGCCCTGGTCTTTATTACTGATGAAGGAATCGGCGCTCACGCCAAAAAGGTTGTACAAATCCTTCAAGAGATGCTTGCAGAGAAACTCAGGCATGCAGAAAAGGACTACCCGCAATACAGCTGGCAATATGCAGTGGAATTACTCAATGAATTGCTCCAGAACGGTGACAAAACAAAGGTGGCTTTTGAACAGGGGTGAAGGAGGACGGCAACAGGGCTGACTGAGGTCAATTAATGGTAATTCCTCGTTTTTATTTATAAAGAAATAAAAAAAGCCGCCCTACCGGGCGGCTTTTTCAACAATTCAACAAACAAAGCATCATATGTTAACATTCAATGCTTTCAGGGTTTCATAGGTAAGGCCTCCCCGAGCCAGATTATTTTTTGCCTGAAACTTATCAAGTGCCTTGAGAGTTCCACCACCAACGGCTCCGTCAATCGGACCAGGATCAAAGCCCTTGTCCTTTAAAGCCTGCTGGATTTTATAAATAACATCTTTAGTCATGTTTGTTTGGCATAAAACGGGACGCCAGGACATTTTTTCATCACTGACCTTGACACGTTTGGTGATGGTCTGACGTACTTCAGGTATTTTAATACGATCCTCTTGAGCCTTAGTAACCAGTTTTTTAACTTTGATGGTCTCGTATTTAGCGGGGATAGTGGTTTTTTTCACCTCAGCCGGCTTGTCAATCACTTGTTTTTTTACAATTTTATACTTGGCCGGAACATCTATTCTTTTGACTGTAGCCGGAGTTTTGATAACCTGTTTCTTTAACGTCTTATAGGTTGCAGGTTCGTTAATGAGACACATGATGTCCCCTGTTGTTCCTTCGACCTGATCCAGAAGACCACTGCCTTTTTTCCATACAGTCCGCTCTGGTTTGTCAACAATTTTTTCTTCAACCGTGCCAAAGACAGGCTTTACAGTCACCAATTTGAAAGAGGCAGGTATTATTTCAACTTTTTCCTCCACGGTTTTATACGTTGCCGGGATAATTTCCAGTTTTTCTGTAGCCTCCCTGACAATGACTTTCTTTTCCTCCCAGTCCCACTGCTCGGGGATAACAAGGATTTTTTCATATCCTTCGTGTTTAATTACTTCTTCCTTAACAGTCTTGAATTTTGTTGGAATCAAGACCTTGGCATAACACTTTCCAGGTTCAGCGTTTGGTGGGAAAAGACTGGCATCCTCCTGAGCTACTGCTGA
The DNA here is from genome assembly GCA_034660835.1 of Thermodesulfobacteriota bacterium. GTDB lineage: Bacteria > Desulfobacterota > Desulfobulbia > Desulfobulbales > Desulfobulbaceae > Desulfobulbus_C. The sequence continues at coordinate 3,142 of JAYEKB010000034.1, read as the reverse complement.
AGTCAAATACACAGTCGTTGTAAGTAAAGAGAAAAATAAAAGCATACATAATGTTTTACCGGGGTGTTTCATTACAAACCTCCAATTAATGAATATCGTTAACTTATTAGCTGAGCAAATCTAATAGCAAATTTTATCCTGTATGTCCACCTTGAAAAAAAATTTTTGTTCAAAGTTTGCCCCTTCTCAAAATATCCCTGCAAAACCGGTCCTATTGCAGTTCTGGTCTATCTTCTGAATTCTGAATTGAAGCACATCCGGCCCACACCGGTAGCCGACTCGATACGAGCAAGTGCTATAAGATAGGCATAGCAGGTAAAAAACAAATTCGATTGACTGCGGGTCAAATTGAACCGGGTATCGTTGAACTCAATGACGTCGCTAACCCGCATATTTCATGAACACTTTGTTTAAGGCATCATAACATGCGAATTTTTTGGTGATAATTTCAATCCTATCTCTTTTTAGAAATTTGCAAAGTGTTCACCGAAGTCAAGCCGATGCGGCCGCACCTGATTTGTCGCTACCTGAATAAGCATAGGCAACTATCGGAGTCTTCGCTTACCTGCTTACTCAGGTGCTCAGCGCATCTGCAGCCACCTCGACTTGTGAAATATGCAGGCTAAACCAGCCTTTGTAACGTCTCTGGCAACTTCAAAATTTACTGAACAGGTTTTATAAATGTTTGCATAAAAAAAATTGTCAAGGCGGCAGTACTCAACTGGTCAGCACCCGGTAGATCTCCGGCATACGGGCCGGCAGTTTGCGCACATCGTTAATAAAGATGTAGTTTACCTCACCATACATGTGAGCCATGTACTCGTGGGCGTGCTGGTCAATGGTTATGCAGAAGGGATGAATACCTGCCATCTTGGCCTCTATCAGGGCATGTCTGGTGTCTTCAATAGCGTATTCTCCCTTGTATTCATCGTAATCCTCGGGCTTGCCGTCGGACAGGGTAATCAACAGCCGTACTTTGGCATCCACATCTTTCAAAATTGATGTCATATGCCTGATGGCCGGAGCCATGCGGGTGTACTCCCTGGGAGCAATGGAGCCGATCCGCTCCCTGACCTCATCATTATAGGACTGGTCAATATTTTTTATTGGAAATATCTCACAGCGTAACCTGCGCATACCGGAAAACCCGTAAATCCCATAGCGGTCGCCCAGAGTTTCCATGGCCTCGCAGATGAGAACCAGAGACTCTTTTATTGCCTTGCCCACCCAACCCCGGGTCGAGTTGGACATATCAACCAGAAAAAGAGCCGCAATATCGCGTTCATCGCGTTTGAGACGGATAAAGAGCCGGTCTGAGGGGGGACGACCTGCAACCGTGTCGGCTAACGACTCCACCAGGGCGTCCAGATCGATATCATCGCCGTCCCGCTGTCGGCGAACAAAACGTTCACTGGAACGCATCATTTCAAACTGGTGCCGCAGCCGGATGATCTGGCCATGGTAGGCATCCAGAGTAGTATGGATAAAGGTTGATCGGGTGATCGGGATTTCCTTTTCCGTGACAATGCACCAGTTGAGGCGAAAGCCGGAGCGACGGAAATCCCATTCATCATAGGTTATGGGTGCGGACAGCTCTACTCCATCTGCAGCTGCAGACATGGTAAGACCTGGAGTCCCCTGCCCTGCCTTACCCGCAGCGCTTGCAATGTACTGATCAGGAATAGCGCCAAGATCCAGGGTGATTGCAGCGGCAAGCTCTGCCAGCTCTTCGCTGAGCTCTATTTCCCGGTTATCAATGGTTATAAAACGAGGATCTTTGTTCTCATCTTCCCCGGTTCGGCTCTTATTGCCCACAATCACCATTGCCACCGCCTCCTCAGGTGGTGCAGCCTGTTCGGATTCATGCCCAGCATCGGCCTTATCATCGTCTCCGGCATCTCCACCGGCAGGTGGCAGGGTGAGCAGCAGGGTTGCCAGACTCTCCACAAACAGATTCTCCTGTTCACGGCGTTTTTCAAGCCGCGCAGAAGCTACTTGTCCGAGTCGCATCAGCCCCTGAAACATCAACGGTTCAACCCGCTGATCGTCACCGACTTCAGGAGAAAGGGCGGTGTAAATTTCTTCTGCCAGGGCAAGGCTGTTATTGGCTGTAGCCCCATACGTCAGCAGTGGTTTGACACGCTGCAACCAGCCATTTTCCTGATCAACCTCCTGGCCGAGAACCAACCGCTGCAAGGTGGCGAAAAAACGTCCGATCTTTTCCCGTCCAAATGGGGACGCAGTTATTTTTGCCAGTATGGGTACTGCATCCCGCATCAGACCGGGCAGCTCCTGATCCAGAAAAACCTTTACCCGCATTGTTTCAAGGCCATGATAGATATCAGCAATCAATGCGGGATTACTGAAACCGGAGAAATGATCCTGCAGCCAGAGGATTCCTTGTGCAGACGGATTTGCCTGGACCCGGTTTCTGCTGACAAGAAAACTGTCCAACGCGATATAGCTCCACTGAAAGGAGGTGATCAGCTTGTAGAGCAGAAAATTATCATCTTCATTTGTAAACAGGGAAATTTCCCGGGGCAGGAAAACAGTTGACGTGTCGGTAAATGCACGATCAGCCCGCTCTAAATCAAGATTTCCCTTAGCCAACCCCCGGACATACGGGAGTAATCTTCCCTTAACCTGGTTATAACGCAAACCGTTCTTGCCCTCCAGACGACAGACAAAATGGCCCTGCACATCCATCATAAAACGCTGGGCCGCCTTAAGCCCGCTACGTTCATAATGATCCAGTGTCTCATTAACCCACTGGGGAAGCAGGCCCGGCTCAATACAGTTCAAGGCAGCAGCAACCTGGGTGAGATAACTGAAGCAGAGAGAATTGGAAACAGGCCAGATAACAGGCACCTGGCTCATAACTTCGACAAGGGGTTCCGCTGCTACATCCTCAAGTGACTCCATGGCCTCTTCCACGTCCCACTCATTGGGCAGATCAGGGGCAACGAGTTCAAAAAAACGACATTTCAGCTGTTCCAGCTCCATAACAAATTCAGCTTAACCCGCATATTTCACAAGTCGAGGCGGCTGCAGATGCGCTGAGCGCAGGAGTAGGCTATAGTTGCCTATGCCTGCTCCTGCAGCGACAAAGCAGGTGCGGTCGCATCGGCTTGCCTTCGGTGAA
>JAYEKB010000033.1:0-5750 GCA_034660835.1 Thermodesulfobacteriota bacterium | reverse complement strand
TCCTTTCTTCCATTCTCCTTCAGTGCCTGTCGAACATCCGGGTCTTTTAAGTTGTAGTATGATATATCCCTTTTCGAATGCAGCAGATGTCGAACCAGGGTAGTTTTTCCTGCCTGTCGGGGCCCCATAAGGGCGGTTACCCGATCTACGGTTAGGGAATGTTCAATCTTTGCAGTAAGTCGTCGCGGTACATATTTCATTTTCAGCTCCTCAATCCCTCAAGTTTTACTGCATTTTATTGGCACAATAGTCAAATTACAATGTAAAATGACGATTGTGTCGTTATTTTACAGGTTATAGGATTCTTCCGTCAAGGAGTAATAAAATGGGGTTTTGCCCACCTGATGCGGTTCGGTATAATGTAGAGAATTTTTTTAATTCAACTATCTGATTTATCGTTCTTGTACGCATTCCTATTTTCAAGATTTACATATTACTCACTGGTTGAGTAATATTGCTCAATACGTATGGCGGGCGAAATAAGCACGTAATATTGCGAAGTACGTCGCTAATTGATGATATTTATTTTTTGTGCAATCCTATGCATACCGAATCGCTATAATTTTTAGTCATTTTTAATTTTATCCAACATTTTATTTGTCAGGTGAGTGTCGGATAAAATTTCCCTGCCTATCATTTCTATCCCAAACAAATCACTACGACGCACATGATTTTCTTGCACTTTATCTTCGGGACTTAGTGTGAAAAGGTAGGGCTTAACAAACAGACCAAAATCTTTTTTTAGGGCCGAAATTTTATACAATGTTTCGTTCAAGATATTTTTGTTTTGGTTTTCATCGTAGGTACTCGTCTTGCATTCGATGACATACAACCTATTTTCACGGGTGAACATGATGTCAATTTCATTTTGTACACCTCCCCGTTCTATCTGAACTCCGATTGCTATGTCTTTTTCATTCAGATTGAAGCTTGTTTTTATAAGATAATAAACATACTCTTCAAACCATTCACCAGTCAGGTATTTCACTTCTGCTTTACGTAATACTTCGGCCTTTCTGAATCGTTCAACTGGACATTTTATTAATATTTCTTGTGATTTATGACTGAGGTCACCAATACTGACCTTTTTTTTGTCTCGATATTTCCGTAAATCGTTTAACGAATACAATTCGTTTTTGCCACACTCTATATAGAAGAGAAAAAATTGGTCAGATTCAGTCTTTAGGCATAATGTTTTATTAATTTTTTTCGGATTTTTAATTGTGATGCCGTAGCCAGTAAGGTAATCGTGGACACCTATCCTATAATCAATTGGTTTTGTCGTCTTTTTCTCCCCAGAGGTGGGGTACAGTGTATGATATTCATTCTTTCCAATAGGAATGTAAATCATTTTGCTGTTCTTATTCTTGAAAAAATCATACGTTCCAATTGCCATAATTTTGGTACCGGCAGTAAGGTTCACTATAAAATTATCTGAATGATTAAAGGATTGTTTCGTTAATTGTCTTTCAATATCTTGGAGTGAATCTTCCTGCACGGTAATAATTGTACAATTGTTGTCGGTAACATCATTACAAGCTTGAATAATGTCGTGACTTTTATTTTTTCCCTCCATTATTTTCGAAGACAGAAACAGGTAAATGTCAATACTGTTACACTCCTTGATAAATAATATATTTGGAATAGTTTGTTCGCTGACCAAACTGACTAATATCGTTGTCATACAATTTCCTCCTATCTCTCATATTGTCTAAACCGGACATGCCGGAACGTATGGGTCAGTCGTACTGTATCGTTGCCGACCCGCTGTTCGACGGCCTGCCGCCTGGTGGTGGCGTAGACCGGGGTAATTTCCCTGCCGGCAACATGCTCCAGCACCAGATAGCATGCCCCGAAATCTCCCTGTACAAGGAGAAAGGAGCCTGCCGGGATCTCTCGGTCGATCCAGGAAAAAACCGGATTAAGGACATCCCTTATTGATATCGGTTCCGGAGGGATATCAACCCAACAGCGGGAAACTTCCTCCGGCGGCACAACGATGTCCTGCACGCCAAGCTCCTGTCGGGCCTGGTCGGCCTGGGAATCGGTGAGCAGGTGATTGAACAGAAGAAATAAATCGGGCATCAACAACACTCCTTTGTAATGGATAATTTTGGTCGTTCTATCTTCTCTTACGGGCAGGGAAACGGATTTTTCGTTTATCTTTTGATTTTTAATATTTTTCGGCGTTTTTTTTGATTATCTGTAACTGAAGGGAAAGAGGCAGCCGCGTTCCCGGTTTACCGCATCTAACATCTTTTCATTATCCGTCAACCCGAGGATTGTTTGAAAATGATCGGAGTGGATACGATCCGTTTGCTTGAGCCACGTTCTTAACTCCTGTGTTTTTCTGTAATCGTTACCTGCGGCAAGACCTGTTGCATGCAGATCGGCCAAGGCAAGCAATCCCATGGGACGCATGGTGTCACTGTCTGCCAGGCAGATGCGGAGACTGTGACGAAAGAGATGCCCGGCATCTTCAAGAAGGTCTGCAGTTGCAGCCATCCGGCCAAAATTAAGGGAGATCAGCTGCCAGGGGTGGCCGTGCTGCCTGCAGATTATCGATGTACTTCCTGTGATATGGGATGGGGAAGGCTTATAGCCGATCTCGCTCAGCAACCGCAGCACCAGTGCAAGCCTGAACGGTCCTGATACTTCCAATGCGGTCAACAGTATTTCAACCTGCTGCAGCCATTCATCGGACCCGCATGATTCATCCAGCCCGAGGTATTTTCCTATCAGCTGCCTGGCCTGCTCCGTTCTGCCGCTGTCCAGGTATGCGTAGATTTCGTAATTGATCAGCCGTTCAGTCTCCCGGTGATACTTTCTGCCGAATGCCTGCCGGGCACTGGCTGTCATCTCCAACAGGGATGGAAGATGGGAGGGCCCGCAGAAACCATAGTTTTGGGCCAGGGTGCCGTAGAGTGCTCCGAGCAGTGCATTGCTGCCGGGATAGACCTCCTGCTTTTTCTCTTCCTGTTTCAGGACAGCGGCCAATTCAGGGGTGGGCTCGGGCCGAAAGTCATACCGGTTGAAACGGCGGCCGACAAAGCTATGGTTGATGAATCTGTTGATCTCCTTCGGATCAACCGTAGTACGCAGGGTTTCGGCACAGGAACTCCAGCAGCGGCTTTCCGTGACCTGTCCACAATGATTGTGAAAAGCAAGAGCGGCCAGGCACCAGTTAAATGCAGAAAAACCATAGGAGGTCGATCGACCAGCAAGGCCTTGTATCCTTTCCGGCGTGAACAGGTCAGCCATGATCTGCCCACGCTGCCGGTCATGGCTGCACTTGCTGAAACATCTGCTGAGCAATTCCAGATATTCGCCCGGTTCAGCTTGTACCCGGCGATAAAAATCGCAGGCCCGGTCAGATTTAACCATGTTCAGAGGCAGTTCGTGGAAATGGTGGAAAAAATTGTGCTCGGAAATCCAACAGGCCTGGTAGAGCAAAATATCTGCCGCAGTCGTGCCTCCGCTGTAGAGTACGGCAGTAAAACAGGCATCGTCAAAGTTTGTGCAGGCATGAACCGGCTGGTCTGCAGTCCGGGGCAGAGCTGTGTCATCCGGAGCAAGAAATAACCGGCAGTATGGTGCAATACTGTTGTATTTTTTTCTGATATGATCAACCCGAACAATGTTGCCGTCCGGGGCCAGCCCTCCTGTGGCGTACAAGCCCTCGGGCCAGAAAGCGGAACGGCGGAGAAATTCAAGGGCGAGGGCGACCGGCAGGGCCAGGGAATTTCCCCGGACCGGCTGTTCATCCCCCAGCTGGAGAAACCAGTAGACAACACCCTGTCCCCTGACGGCAACTCGGCATGCTGTGCAGACAGTCTTTGCCGTTCGGGCATCGGGTGCCGGTGAGCCAATGGCACGGCAGTCGGTACTGTCCGGCAGCAGACCGAGCATCATGGAAACAACCCGTCCATTTTTTCCTTGAACAGCAAGTACCGGTACATGAATCCAGCGAGCGGCCTGCAGAAGTTCCAGATCAGCACCGGGAAACAACCGTCCCGCGCCATCACGAGCGGACAGGGGCCATAGGTCCTGCCGGTCCCGGGGTGTGAGCAGGAAACCGCCGAACAGATGCTTTTCCAGAAGCTCTGTCAGGCCATGTTGCTGTGCTGACGCCGTAATCTCAGCAATACATTTTTCGGAAGGAATACCGGGCGGAGGCGGCCTGCGCATCAGGGAATCCGCCGTGCCGGGCGCATGGTGCAGCAATACTGCCAGCTGGTGCCAGTGCCGGATTCCGGAATTAGAAAAATCAACGCTGGACGAGAATGCGGACAATAAGTTCTCCCTGTTCCGGGTCAACAATATCTGTTATGGGAAAAACCGCCCAGAATACCCCATCGCTTGCTCCGTACTGTCCGGGCAGCGGTTCTACGGACCACGAACCGGACTGCCAGCGAAAAATCCATACAGCATCGTCCGGCACATCTGACCTGCAGCAACCACTGATATGCAGCATGGATTCCTGCCTGTCCATAAGCGTTACATCACCGGAGATCATCTCCGCTGTATGAATTCTGCCCTGCTCAACAATAAAAAGCAGAATCCGTATCATCCGTGGCTTCAGCTCGGCGGCTGCCAGGGGGAGCAGATCATCGGCCGGCATGGTCCGGGCCAGGATATCTTCCGGCAGGGCAGTACAGTCAATGTCCGGTATAATCACGGGCAGATGCTGCAGATCAGCCAGTAGGTTATCGGTTGTAATATTCGGGAAGGAGGTTGGCAATAGTTTTTCAGTATGTCTGAGCAGATCGGCAAGGGACTGGTCAGCAAAAAACCAGCCGGTCTCCACTTCCATCTGGCGAAAAAACCAGAGCAGGGATCCTGGTGCCGGGGCAAAGGGTGCTTCATCGGCGAGTTGCCGGAGGCGGGTGGACAGCTGTTCTGAAATCTTCCCCAGGCAGCTCTGTAGATCCGAGCTCCTTAACGTATATTGGTTCCATGGCTCGACAAAGCCGAACAAGCCGTTTTCAAGGAGCAGGTCATCCGGTCCGGCAAGTTTGGTATCACCGGAAGTCTGAACCACATTAACGGCATCAGCCTCTACCATGCCGGTTATCAGGACAATCGGCGGATTATAGTACCGGTGTTTCGGTCCCCAGCCACCAAGAGAGGGCTGAAGCGACCAGAGCTCACCCGTTTGCGGCTGCCGTTTTTCGGTCGAACTGTCGGTAGGAGGCTTCAGCTGGACAGGGGGCAGGGCTTCGGCACGGTCGCGACTGCAGAGCGGGCAGATCTCCAGATGTCGCCTGAGTTCGTCATTCAGTTTTCCTGCCAGCACCGGATCGGGAGGGCAGCAGCGCAGTTGCCAGGCAAGCAGCCAGGATTCGGCAATGCGGGCCTCGTCAATTGATCTGTTCATAGTATATACAGCAATAACATTTCATTCATCTTTTACTCTTTCCTACGGTCAGCAAACGGATTTTTTGCATTTTTTTCGAACTGCTTCAATAAAAGCAATCCCGACATTATCGGGAAGCTCATCGAGAGGAGGTCCCGGCCAGTTTGAACAGAATTTCTGCATGGCGGCAATGGTCTTCCGGTGGATGCGATACGGCCGATTATGATCGGTAAGGCTAAGAAAACGGGCAATCTCCTTGAAAGAAAACGGGGGATCTTCAAGGGTCCAGAACAGAATTTTCCGAGCCTGGTCATCCATGGTCAGGACAAACTGGGCCGCAAGAGCGGTGATTGATTTCAGGGCTGCAATACGGGCAAAATGTTCTTCGGCCGGT
>JAYEKB010000032.1:0-5756 GCA_034660835.1 Thermodesulfobacteriota bacterium | reverse complement strand
TTCAGCATCAACCTTGTCACCTAACTCGGTCAGAGTCTTCTGGGTCATGTGAATCATGGAATCACCGTTGTTCTTGGCCTCGACAAGCCCTTTGCGCTGCTTGTCATCTTCGGCATGCAGCTCGGCATCCTTTTTCATCTTCTCAATCTCTTGCTCACTCAAGCCCGAAGAGGCAGTGATGCGGATGGATTGCTCCTTGCCGGTGCCCATATCCTTTGCAGAAACATGCAGGATACCGTTGGCATCAAGGTCAAAGGTCACCTCGATCTGCGGTACGCCACGTGGTGCCGCCGGAAGATCAGTCAACTCAAAGCGGCCGATCGTCTTGTTATCAGGGGCCATTTCACGCTCACCCTGCAGGACATGGATAGACACTGCCGGTTGATTGTCTGCCGCTGTAGAAAAAATCTGACTCTTCTTGGTCGGAACAGTTGTGTTCTTCTCAATCAACTTGGTCATTACACTACCCAGGGTTTCAATACCCAGGGACAGCGGGGTAACATCAAGCAGCAATACGTCTTTTACATCACCTTGAAGGACACCACCCTGAATGGCCGCTCCGATAGCCACGACCTCATCCGGATTAACACCCTTATGCGGATCCTTACCAAAGATGGCCTTCACCTTCTCCTGCACTTTGGGCATACGGGTCATACCGCCAACCAGGATGACTTCGTCGATGTCGGAAACACTTACACCTGAATCCTTGATTGCAGTCAGGCAGGGGGCTTCACAGCGGTCGATCAAATCTTCCACCAGGGATTCCAGTTTTGCTCTGGAAAGCTTGATATTTAAATGCTTGGGACCGGAAGCATCTGCAGTAATAAACGGCAGGTTGATATCGGTCTCCATGGCTGTAGACAGCTCTTTCTTTGCCTTTTCAGCCTCTTCCTTGAGCCGCTGTAAAGCCATATTATCATTACGCAGGTCAACACCCTGATCTCGCTTGAACTCGTCAGCGAGCCAGTTAACGATACGCATATCAAAATCTTCACCACCGAGAAAGGTGTCGCCGTTGGTGGATTTCACCTCAAACACACCATCTCCGATCTCAAGGATGGACACGTCAAAAGTACCGCCGCCAAGATCAAATACAGCAATCTTCTCTTCACCTTTTTTGTCCAGCCCATAGGCAAGAGAGGCTGCAGTCGGCTCATTGATGATACGCTGAACATTCAGACCTGCAATTTTCCCGGCATCCTTGGTTGCCTGACGCTGGGCATCATTAAAATAGGCAGGTACGGTTACAACCGCATCGGTTACAGGCTCACCGAGGTACTCTTCAGCGGTCTGTTTCATTTTGCCCAGGATCATGGCTGATATTTCGGCTGCAGAGTATTGCTTGCCGTCAACCTCGACCATGGCGTCACCGTTGGATCCTTCCACGATCGTAAAGGGGCTGACCTCAATGGATTTTTTAACCTCGGCATCAGTAAATTTGCGACCGATCAACCGCTTGATAGCAAAAAGGGTCTTGGTCGGATTGGTTACCGCCTGACGCTTGGCAACCTGGCCCACCAGTCTCTCACCGTTATCGGCAAATGCGACAACGGAAGGGGTTGTCCGGTTGCCCTCGCTGTTTTCAATGACCTTGGGATCACCACCTTCCATAATAGCAACACAAGAGTTTGTGGTACCCAGATCAATTCCAATCATCTTTCCCATGATTATATCTCCTTATCTCCTTTATTAAATCAGTACAAAGTCTGTTATCAGTTGTTGTTTTTGCACTTTTACAATGCGCATGAAAACGACATTGTCAAGGCAACATACTCCTGTTCCAACGAAAAATCTGTTACTTTTCAGGTCCACTGGACACCACCACCTGGGCATGACGCAGGATCCGGTCCTTAAACGTATACCCCTTGGCAAATTCACGCAGGACATGGTTTGCCGGTACTTCATCACTGGCTTCCATGGTCAGTGCATCCATTTCATCCGGATTAAAAGGCTGTCCCACCAAGTCAAGAGGGGCAACGTCAAAACGCTCCAGCATGGCCTCAAGTCCTTTCCTGGTCAGGTCTACTCCGGCCAGCAACCCTTCAAGCTTCTGCATAGGGTCTCCATCTACAACCCCTCCCTGCTCCAGGGCACGGTCAAGATTGTCTACGGTGGTCAACAACTCACGCAGGATATTCTCTCCTGCATACTTGAGCAGCCTTTCCTTATCCCGCTCCATGCGTTTCTTGAAGTTGTCCGCATCAGCGGCAACACGCAGCATCTGTCCACGGGTTTCTTCAAGCTCCTGCAGCAGGGTGTCAATATCCACCCCTTCTTCCTCGGCAGCAGTTTGTTCATCTTCCAATTCCTCTAAAATCTCAGGGGATTCCTGTTTCTGCTCGGGATTGCTGGTCTTTTTATCTTCTGTCACGTTTGTTCTCCTTATTATCTTGTCTGATCAATCTGGTTATCCGGATGGGCGGCACAACGGCATAAAAAATCCGTACTCATTCGGCAATCAAATCTGGAGCAACAATAAGTATGAGGATTTCCCGTGTCAAGGGAAGGAAGGAAATGAAAAAGCGATGTTATCCCCGGCAGGGATGACATCGCTTCATGATTGGAATGAAATCTGATCAGGCGGAGGTAATATACTGCTCTATAGCTGTGGCAATGGTTTCAAAGATGTTGATGAATTCTGTTTCATCTCGTTCAAGCAGGGTGATGCGAAATCCCTGCAAATTGGTGGCAAAAGAGGAAAGCGGCACCACGCAGACGCCGGTGGCACCAAGCAGATAGTAGACAAAGCGCTTGTCCGGTGAAATATCAGGTCCTGTAACCATGGCCTCAACGGTTGTGCGCACATCATCGTTTTGAATGGGCAGGGTTTGCTTGTTATTTAAGCGACCGGACTCAAAGGCAGCACTCATATAGAAAGCACCATTGGTCCGGTTGACGAGTATTCCCTTGACATCCTTTAAAATATCATATGAAATATTTGAAAAACGTTCATAACGTCTGATCCTCTCCTGCAGGTAATCCTGGTACTCGGGATGATTTATTATCCGGGGCAGGACAATCTGCGGCAGGGTCGTGGAGCAAACCTCCAGCATCTTGGCATTAAGAATAGAGTTGATATATTTTTCAAACATGGGATCGCGATGGCCATTGAACACCTCAATCCAGCCGCAGCGACTTCCGGGCCAGGGCATTTCCTTGGAAACACCACGCATGGAGATAGCCGGTACCTTATCACCAATTACCGTGGCCAGAGGTACTGATTTCGTACCGTTGTAAACCATGTTCTGATACACTTCATCACAGATGATGAACAGGTCGTTTTTGTCAGCAATCTCTACAATATCACGCATGATCTGCTCAGGGTAAACCGCTCCGGTGGGATTATCCGGATTGATGATCAGGATACCGGCAACTGCGGGATTGAACTTAACATGGTTTTCGATATCCTCCAGATCCGGATACCAGTTGTGGTTGGGATCCAGGATATAGGTCACCGGCCGGTCACCGGCATGGGCAGCCTCGGCCGAGGAATGGGTAGTATAGCTCGGCGTAGGCACGATCACCCGGGCCGTACGCTTGAGAAAACCAAAAATCTTGGAAATTGCATCGCCCAGACCATTAAAAAAAATAATATCTTCCGGGTCAATCTGAGCTCCGCCCAGTGCATTGGTCTCATCGGCAATAAACTGCCTGGTTTCCAGCACACCTTTGGTAGGAGAATAACCGTACGTCGCGTCATCTTGAACGGCATCGGCAACAATCTCCTTCATCCAGGGCGGAATTTTCTCGCCCTTGGCTACCGGATCTCCAATGTTTTCCCAGTTCACTTGTAAACCAAGTGACTGCAATTTATTGCCGACATTGACAATATTGCGAATTTCGTATGTGAGCTCGCCGGCACCGATATGAAGAATATTCGTACGCATTAAACAACTCCCTTCACCGGTTAGCCCGGATAATCAAATTAGTAAAATAATAAAACAGCTCAATACCACAGCAGAGGATTGTCGTCAACCAGATGGGTTATGGGTTGCGAGTTTCGGGTCCTGAGTTTCGGATGCATCTCCGTCCAGAAACAGGGTAAATATTCGGCTAGCACCCCATCTTCGCCCAATCCGGCTTGTTTACATATGACCCAATATAGCTCTCAAGCCGGATTGAACGAACCTGAGGCACTATCCAAACATTTACAACGAACGGGTTTGGGCACGAAGTTACCTTCAACCCGAATATTTACGAAACAGGTTCAGCAAAACCTCATTACTTTTTACTGTTCATCATCCCTTCTGCTCTACTCCATATCTCTTCAATTTATTGAGCAGGGTTTTCCTTGTTATCTGTAAACGACGGGCGGCCTCGCTGCGGTTACCGTCGGTTTCTTCCAAAGTCTTGAGAATGAGCAACCGCTCCGCCTCTTTGAGAGTTGCAGGTCGCTCTACTTCCTGCTTTGGGTTCTTACCTGCCCAACGCTGGATGGCAATGGGCATCCCGGCAACGTCCAGGTATTCACCCCGCATCAGGATCACTCCGCGCTCAATGGCGTTTTCCAGTTCACGCACATTCCCGGGCCAGGGATATCGGTTTAATAAATCCATACATTCAGGGGTAATGCCCTGTACCACTCGTTTATTCCGCTTGGCAAACCGGTGCAGAAAAAACTCAGCCAACAGAGGGACATCACCTTCCCGATCCCGCAGAGGCGGCACTTCCAGCACAACCACGTTTAAACGGTAAAAAAGGTCCTCCCGAAATCTCCCGGCCCGCACCTCCTCTTCCAGATCCCGATTGGTGGCCGTCACAATACGAACATCTACGGTAATGGTTTCCTGTCCCCCCACCCGCTGCAGTTCCTGCTCCTGTAAAACCCGCAGCAGTTTTGCCTGCATGGCCGGACTGGTTTCACCAATCTCATCGAGAAACAGGGCCCCCCCCTGAGCCTGGACGAAACGACCGTCCCGCCTGCGGTCCGCCCCGGTAAATGCACCTTTCTCATGCCCGAACAGCTCGGATTCCAGCAAATTTTCAGCCAGGGCCGCACAGTTGATTTTGATAAACGGGCCATCAGAGCGTAAACTTTTATAATGCAGAGCCGACGCCACCAACTCTTTGCCGGTGCCCGACTCCCCGGCAATCAAGACCGTGGCCTCGGTAGGTGCCACCTGGACAATCATTTCCCATAACGTCTGCATGGATATAGATGAACCAATTATCCGGCCATCATCGCCAAAAGGTTCTCCCTGCAGCCCCGGTTCGACCGGTTGCTGACGGTGCCCCATGGCAATTTCCATGGTCTCACGGAGACGATCAAAATCCAGTGGCTTAGTCAAATAATCATGCGCCCCCTGTTTAATTGCTTCAACAGCCGAATCAACAGAGGAAAACGCGGTCATTATCACCACCGGAATTGCCGGGTTAACGGCATGGATCTCCCGCAAAGCCTCCATGCCATCCATATTGGTCATGCGCACATCCATGAGCACAGCATCAAAAGGCCCCTGGCGCACCGCCTCCACCGCAGTCACGCCATCATCTGCTTCACGACACGACCAGCCCCACTGCGTAAGCATGGTGCAGAGCATATACCGATGCACCTGTTCATCGTCAACAACCAGTATTTTTACAGTATCTTTGTTAGCCATAAAAAAACTGAGGACTGTCTAATTTTGCCTATTAAGGGCCTGTTAAGAAATAAGTGTTGCATTTAGGCGCTCTGATTTGGGTTAGATTTGTACGATTTGATTGCACAAAACCGGAGGCGTAGCATGGCTACGTTGAGGATTTTGTAATTGAAAATC
>JAYEKB010000031.1:0-5831 GCA_034660835.1 Thermodesulfobacteriota bacterium | reverse complement strand
CTCTTTGCATTCTGTATTTTTCGCTCAGTTGGTCACCTGGTGAAACACCTGCTGGTGTTTTCAGGCCACTCTGATATCTGGACCTGGATTGCACCCCTGTCCGGAGGCTTTAACACTATTGCTTTTGTCGTTATTTTTGCTGTTACCCTGTTTTTTCGTAATGTTCTGATCTTCATGAATCGTATGACCAGCGACCGGGTAAAAATTGAAACGACCAGTCGGCAGTTGCTGTCCCTGAATCAGGATATTGAATCCGTGGTATCTGACCGGACAAGGGCCGAGATGGCATTAAACCTGGCCCATGAGATTAGAAATCCGGTCATGATCATCGGGGGGCTGCTTCGTCGACTGTACAGGACCGCGTCCGATGAGTCGGACCAGGGGCAGAAGTATCACCGGGAAATTAAGCACCAGATCGACCAGCTTGAATCACTTGTGGCCGGGCTTGAGGACATCCAGTCTGTATCCCAGGAACATTTCAAGACGGTTGAGTTAAATGAGTTATTGCGCGATGCCATTGAGATGGTTCAGACCGAGGCTGACAGCAAGGGCATAGAAATGAGTTATCAGCTGTCAGCGACCAAGCTGCTATTCAAGGGAAACCAGCAATACCTGAAGGTCGCCCTGCTTCACCTGCTGCGCAACGGTATTGAGGCCTGCAGTGCGGGCAATTATATCAAAATTTCAACAGAGCTTAGTCGGCAAGGTCCGCTCGTTCGAATTCGTGATAACGGACCCGGCATACCCAAACAAGTGCTGGAGCACATCTTTGAGCCCTTCTACTCCACCAGGGACGGCGCCACTGGCTTGGGGTTGCCCTATGTGGGCCAGATTATAAAGGAACACCGGGGCGAAATCCGGATAACCAACAACCAGGGGAAGGGAGTAACCGTAGAACTGCAGATTCCCAGCCATTTAACGGAATTGCAGGGGAATCAGGAAACATCTTAACTTAGCCCGTATATTTCACGAGTCGAGGTGGCTGCAGATGCGCTGAGCATCTGAGCAAGCAGGTAAGCGAAGACTCCGATAGTTGCCTATGCTTGCTCAGATAGCGACAAAGCAGGTGCGGCTGCATCGGCTTGCCTTCGGTGAACACTTTGCAAATTTTTAAAAAGAAACAAAATTGAAATTATTACCAAAAAATCCATATGTTATGATGCCAGAAAATAAAAGGGGTCAGAGTAAAATTAAACTTGTTATAAGCGTGTTGAAACTATATGGTGTCTACATGATTGCCTATATCGGTAAAATTTAATACTTTTTAAGAAGGTTCCATGCCCCGGTTGCCAAGAGTTGCCCCAGCAGGGATAGCCGTTCATATCATCCAGCGTGGAAATAATCGCCAAGCCTGCTTTGTCTCAGATGAAGACCACTGGTCTTATACCGGCTGGCTTAAAAATTATTCTGCCAAGTATAGAGTTGATATCCACGCCTGGGTGATGATGACCAACCATGTCCACCTGCTGTGTACCCCGCATGATGAAGCCGGTATAAGCAAAATGATGCAGGCGATAGGGCGCAGATATGTTCAGTATTTTAATCGTGAGTATCGTCGAAGCGGCACATTATGGGAGGGTCGCTTCAAATCATGTCTGGTAGAGAGCGAAGACTATCTGCTGGAACTGTACAGATACATAGAGATTAATCCTGTCCGAGCAAACATGGTTAAAGATCCTGGTGAATATCGCTGGTCCAGTTATCAGGTCAACGGATTGGGCAAAGCATCCGATCTGTGCACCCCACATCGTGAGTATTTGTCTTTGGGAAGAGACCCGATAGATCGTCAGAGCAATTATCGTGAGTTGTTTGTCCATCAAATAGAGGGCGAGTTGTTAAAAGAGATAAGGGATAGTACGCACAAAGGAATGGCTGTAGGAAGTGAACG
The DNA here is from genome assembly GCA_034660835.1 of Thermodesulfobacteriota bacterium. Classification (GTDB taxonomy): domain Bacteria; phylum Desulfobacterota; class Desulfobulbia; order Desulfobulbales; family Desulfobulbaceae; genus Desulfobulbus_C. The sequence goes on along the minus strand of JAYEKB010000031.1, from coordinate 3,943 downwards.
GTTTAAAGAGGAGATAGAGTTTCTGACCGGAAGACGTTTAAAGTCGAAAAAAAGGGGAAGGCCTGTAGGGTGGCGAAAAGAGAAGGATTAATTTTACTCTGACCCCTTTTGACCCCTTTTATTGATGGGGTGTTTTTCAAGCTATTTGATGTTTCCTGAAGGCGGTGAAGAGATAATTCTTCGGCTTCGCCTCAGACCCATAGGTTTTTTGAGGCATAAGGGGGCTCAGGATTAGAAAATAACAAAAACGGTAGCAATAAACATGCCAACCCTGCCGAGGACGTTTGCAGCAACGTGCTGGTTTAACAGCGTTTTTCACTAATCACGCTATTTGATGGAAAAAGGTACGTCTCCATCGCATTTCGTGATCAAAAAATGTATCTTTTACATCATTTATTGTGATCCCTCTCAAGCCGTAGCCCGTACTCGTCCGGTGTATCGGCCACCGGCCAGAGTACATGGACGTGCATATTATTATAATCGATATGATAACTACTATAGAGGCGGAACCGTACTTGCAGCAACAGTTGCCGGGTTAGCCGTTGGCGCGATGGTAGCTTCAATCCCACCATCGTGTGCAACCGTAATCCGAGGTGGTATTGAGTACAGGAAATGCGGAGACACCTACTATCAGCAATCTTTTAAGGGCTCAGATGTAGTCTACGTCGTTGTTCCTGCCCCCTAAAGATACTGCTTCTTCAGCTGCAAGAGCCGGGCTGGCACAAGCGGGACAGCGCAACCCTGGAAACCGGCAAGCCCGGGATCCCCGAGTTTTTTCACGCACCATTGACCCAGCCTATACCATAGGCAAGAGTACAGACAGCAGGCGGTAAAAAAGCACTGCAGAAGATCGGCTTGAAACCCGAGCAGCGGGAAGGCATGGAGTATGAATTTACCCTGATGCTGGATCTTGCCTTGGAGATCCCACAGGGGCAGGACGTACCTTTTTAGTGATGAAGGTGTGGAAGGGATATTACGTACAGAAGTGCGGCCAGATGTACGATGAATAGGAAGGGGTTGATCTCTCCATCAAAAGTGAATACTATGAATACATAGAATACAAGCGATACAATAAATAAATGGGGAAAACATGCCTACATCAGTACGATTACCGGAAGAGGCAGAAAAACGGTTGAATGATCTGGCCGCGGCCACGGGAAGAACAAAGGCCTTTTACATTAAGGAGGCTATTTTGAGCCAACTTGACGAATTGGAGGATGTCTACCTGGCCGAGAGGAGTCTGGAGCGTATCCGCAAGGGTGAGGAGCGCACCTATTCCATAAACGAGGTGGAGAAGGATCTTGGCCTGGCGAGTTGAAATTTCGGATACGGCGAGGCGGGAACTCAAGAAACTCGGAAAACAGGCACAGAAAGAGATCCTGGACTACCTGAAGCAGCGAATCGAGACGAGTGAGAATCCGCAGCGTTTTGGCAGCCCGCTCCGCCGCTCCCTGGCCGGACTCTGGAGATACAGGGCCGGTGATTATCGGATCATCTGTGAGATCCGGCAAAGTGAGGTGGTTGTCCTGGTCTTACGTGTCGGCCATCGCAGCAAAGTGTATGGAGGACATTAGTGAGATCGACGGAAGACGGCTCTGCACACGCAAAGCGCCAGTTGTTTATGAATTCCGTGACAAAAAATTCTTCTAAAAGCCAACATCCGGATCAAGGGGCATTGTCGGTTTTGTTTTTATGTAGCATCTTTTTAGAAAGATATGTCCTAATGCTTCCACGGCCTGGATATTGACCACGGAGGATAAGGAATGACAGCTGCAGAAATCAGAAGCAGGGCGGTCCCAGGGTCCCAGTAGGAAAAGGGGTCTAGGAAAAGGGGTCAGATTAATTTTTTAATCTTTTACATGTTCTGTGGTCACCGGTCAGCAAAAAATAAATCTGACCCCTTTTCCGGTATAAATTGGCGAATTTTGAAATAGTACAGTAACCACCAACGCAGCAAGATCACGCATAACGAATAAGGGTAGATTGTGAGAGCGCAGCGAACCACAATCTGAACCGTTTGTTGGACAAGCCCGGTAGAGAATAGAAAAGAGCTTTTTTAATAATAGGGGACGTACCACGTTTTTTTTATTCTGTTGGGTAAGTCCGTTTGATTAATTGTCTAAGGCAAGAGTATTTATAGAAAAACTGCAATCTAAGATGTTTCTTGAAAAAGGCCTGCCATCCTTGTAAACGGGTTAAGCGTAAAACAGCTGGTATTCAAAGTTTCTAATCAAACAACCATTTACCAAAAACAGGATCAACTATTCTCCAGACCTTTTCATGTTGTTCGATGAGATCCAGTTGTAACAATTTTTTCTTGGCAGCCTGCGCTCCACCCGTAGATCCCAGGCGATGACGTTGAATATATTTTTGAGCAAAAATTGACCCACTTGGTTCTTTTGCAATTGCTTTCAAGAGGCCGATTTGTCCTGGAGCCAGGCCCATAAAAATTCCCTCAAAAATAGGTGTTTCATTTTTTAGTAATAGTCGCATGCCCTTTTCCACATCAGATGAAGATACCTTATTATCAACACTTTCAAAAATAAAGTAAGCAAGTTTCTGTGTATAATAAGGAAAACAGTGTACAGAAGTAACCAGTTGGAGAGCGGTTCTTGGATCGCAAATTTTATCGTGCGCCTTGAATTGTGTAGTTATGAAATCAGCAAATTCTTTTTCCGGGAGTGGTGCTAATTCATAATTAATGGCACTTTTGAAAAATGGCCGCTGCTTTTCATTGAAAATAGAAAGCAAAATTCTTCTCCGGCTTCCAATAAAAGTGTAGGCGGCTTGATGTTGCTGTATATACTGACGCATGAGGCCTTCAATCCTGAGGGCGTCCGGCAAAGTTGTTATTTCCTGGAACTCATCGAGGGCAAGGTGAACCAGTTCCCCACTATCTTTGATAAATTCACCAAGTGATTCCAGTACGTCTTCGAGCAGTGCAAACCCGGACAGCCCCGTTGGTGCCATCTGTACACTGATGGAGAATCCTTTTTTCTCATCCGGAGTCATTACCATTGATGGTCTAAAGCTCTTAATAGCTCTGGCAGCTTTTTTAAATAATGTTTCCCTTGAATGCGTCTCCTTAAAGACTGCTTTTGCCAGCCGTGCAGCCACATCTTCCACTGAAGTAATTCCATAAAAATCAGTATAGACACAGACAGCACCTTCAGTAGATAAATTATTCTGTACTCTTTTGATAAGCGAAGTTTTGCCAAATCTGCGAGGAGAATAAAGAACAACATTCGCCAGTGATCCGGCATGGGCTGCTAATTCCTGTAGCTCTTTTTCCCGGTTACAGAATGGGCCATCCGTGGGTAATTCTCTAAAAAAGAAAGGATTTTTTTGCTTCATAATCACCTTGATTATTATGTTCACATGTAGATATTGTAGTACAATATCTGTTGTTAATCAAGTGCTTTTTTTAGGCTGTAATCTCTTCGCCATTGAATAATAGAATAATAGGGAGAATAATAGGGGACGTACCACGGTTTATGGCTGTTTGAGGACATGAAAGCATCTCATCACTGCTTAACTTTTTGTAACGCTGCAGGTCACATACGGAACCATCACAATACATCATGGTTTTTAAATCCTTATGCTGCTGCTTATGCTCCGTAACCCTGACCGGTTCCAGGCCTTGTTCTGAAAATATCGCTCCCTTGGAATCTATCCGGTGAACACTTTCAGACTGCCATCATCCATCCGTACAGGGATACTGACGCAAAGGGACAACTTAGCCCGCATATTTCATGAACACTTTGCTTGTTTTAAGGTAACCACCGTAAATCATAAGATAAAATTGTGCATTATGCCTTACTTTAAATTTGCAAAGTGTTCACCGAAGGCAAGCCGATGCGACCGCACCTGCTTTGTCGCTGCAGGAGCAGGCATAGGCAACTATCGGAGTCTGCGCTTACCTGCCTACTCCTGCGCTCAGCGC
>JAYEKB010000030.1:0-5832 GCA_034660835.1 Thermodesulfobacteriota bacterium | reverse complement strand
GTGGATAATAGGCCATCCGCATATTGACCGGAGTTAATGGAGTGTCGCTTTCCTCACTGCGGATATCATATCCCTGCTCTATCTTTATGTATCCATAATCACGGTCATATTTCCTGTCACCATTCAACCCGCTAAGGGAAAAGAAGTTGTGTAGTCCATAGGTGATCAGATTCTGGTCAGCAACATTATCAACAGAGTCAAACTGGGGCAGATTATCCTGATCCACATCAGAAATGTATTTATACCTGACAAATGGTCGAAAGGTATGGCTCAGGCCGGTTGCGGAACCGGTATTAATATTGAAATCCCGGATCATGGTTGTGCCGATTTCAGCCCGAAAATCTGCGAGGAATCGATTTTCCGTATCACCGTCCTGCCAATCAGGTATGAATCTCGATTTCGTAATGAAGTTCTGGAAATCAGTTTCATCATTTGTTTCATCACCTGTCACACTGTCCGGCCAATTAGAATCACCATTGGTCTGGATGGCATAAGATGTATTGCGAACGCCTGCGGCAACAACGGTCTCCAGGTAGTTGCTGAGCGGCACAGCCATGGTCACCCGGGGAAACAGGTCAAGTCGGTGAGCGCCTACACCCTCTTCGCGCCAGTAGTAGACATAGTCTGCATTCCAGGAAAGATCCATGCCGGATTCATAGAGCGGCAACAGGCCTCTATAATTTACTTCCGGCAGTTTCCACAGCGGGGTGGGGCTGTTTTTTGCTTCCCTGAGGTCATTGATCCCCAGCAGGTTCGCCTGCAGGGACATTCCATTGTCCCAGGAACGCAAAGCACGTAAGGTGTTTTTCCGTTCATCTATTGTTTTGTCCTGGAATCCACGACCGAAAACATCAAAAAATCCCCTGTCGCTCATGCTGTATCCGGTCAGACCGGTGTTGAATTCAGTCAGGTAATCTCGGTCGGAAACGATATCGAGGTCAAGCCTGGTGGTCCATTCTCCAATATCCTGGTCAACTTTACCCCGCATCCAGTAACGGTTCTTGTTGGTGTGGGTATAGTTGCCGTCGCTGAAATACTCAGCATTGTCGGGATCATCAATGTCACTGAGATTATCATTTAGAAAGTTGGCCATAAAGCCGCCCTTGGAATCCTGATCCAGAACGTACCGAAACTCAAGACCACCCATGAAACCACGCTCAGACATATATTGCGGATACAGGGTGATGTCGCTGTTGGGGGAGAGATTAATGAAGAAGGGGAATTCCATGCCGAATCCGTCTCTATCAGACATGGATATGGAGGGGAACAGGAAACCGGTTTGCCTGGTTCGTTTGGCAGGCAGGATCATAATTGGGCTGTACAGTATGGGTACGTTTTTAACCCGAAATACCGCATGCTTAAGATAGGCATAACCACCGTCTGTGATATCAGCCTCAGAAGCTCCGAAACTCCAGGGAGGTGTCTCTCCATCTTTCAGTTTACAGGTAATCAGCCAGCCATCTTCAATGTGGTAGCTGACGTCCCCGGTTTTCTCAATAACCCTTCCTTCAAAATGCATGTCCTTGTACCCGCGGATAATAGTCGCATTGGTAAAGGAGCCGGTCTCCCGGTTTAAGTTGACCACGCCTTCCTCGGCTGTCAACTGGTCCGGTCCGACATCAATGAAGACATTGCCACGGACCTTGACCGTACCCAGATCCATGTCATACACCATCCAGTCTGCTTTAATGGTGGTGATAACCTTGGTCGTCGTAAGCATTTCCGTTTTTTTCCGGTCCGGTTGTTTCTCTTCGATTGCCGGTCCTGGGCTTTCTTCCAGCAAACCGCTCCAGTCTGCTTTTTCCTTAACTTTCTGTTGCCGGGTAATCTGTTCGGATTTTTCCAGGACAACGTTGCCCTCGGCAATAACGCTGGGCGGATCCTCATAGCGGGTCAATTTATCCGCTGTTATCTCCCATTGCTGGGCCTTGACGGCTTCAGCAACACTATCTGCCGGGGAAAACATGCAGATTGTGATAACAAGGGCAACAAGCGTAAGGATCGGGGAAAGCGGATTATTGTAGTTCACCTCGACCAACTCCTGTGATATACTGAAAAGAGAAAGGAATAATGAGTAACTATTCAGATGCACCCCATCTTCGGAGTCTACGCTTACCTGTCCATTTCGCCGTTACACTGCTGGCCTTCTCGAATAGCACCAGTATGCTTCAAAGGCCCAGGTAAGCGAAGACTCGGAATAAACAGGTAGCGTAGACTCCGAATATGTGGCATTTCTGAACAGTTACAGCTCAACGTTTGGGGCAATTCGTAGTACTATCTGAATAGTTACAATAATTATAAAAAATACGAGTTGCAATTATGTAAAATGTACGCGTACGTGCGGTTTGTGTCAAGCAAAAATGCGTAGATTAGACTTGCGGTGGTTTTCAAATTGTTTTATGTATCCAACCGTATATTATTTATGTAATACCTTGATGTTGCCTTTTCCCGGAAAGGAAGTGTTACATGCACCCACTGTTATTGACAGCAGAGTCCCCGTAGTTGTAAGTAGTTTTCTATGAACCATATCTTCGGCCCGGTTAATTCCAGGCGACTCGGACGCTCTCTCGGCGTTGATCTCTTTCAGGAAAAGATCTGTAACTTAAACTGCATATACTGTGAAGTCGGGGCAACTACCCGTTTGACCTGTGAACGTGCAGAGTATGTGCCCACGAAAGCAATTATCGCGGATATTGATGCGTACTGCCGAAACCCGCAGCGTGTGAGTGAGCTGGATTTTGTAACTGTTACCGCAAGCGGGGAGCCGACGCTGCATTCCGGACTGGGCGAGATACTGACCCATTTGAAAAAAAAGGTGGCAAAACCTGTTGCCGTACTGACCAATGGAACGACCCTTTCAGATACCGTGGTCTGCGAAGAACTTGCCTCAGCCGACGTGGTTATCCCGTCCCTGGACTCGGCTCTACCGGCAAGCTTCAGAAGGCTTGATCGACCGGCAACCTGCCTGGATTTACAGCAGATAATCGAGGGGTTGGTCAGCTTTTCCCGCCAGTACCAGGGAAAGTTATGGCTGGAAATCCTGTTTGCCCGGGGCATAAATGATTCTACTAAAGATGTGGATGCACTCCGCCGGGTTGCCGACCGGATGCGCATTGATCGTATACAGCTCAATACTGTTGCCAGGCCGCCGCTGGAGTCTTTTGCCCGACCCCTCGACCAACAGCAGATGCTGGCCATTGCCAAGCAGTTCCGGTTAGATGATCCATCCCGTCCCGTTGACCTCCTGGCCCAGGGAGCTGTGCAGGCGGATGACCATGAACAGCAGAAAGATTTTGATCTTGAGTGTGATGCGGACAGACAAACATTACAGGGTGAGATCGTAGAGATGTTAAAAAGGCGGCCGTGTACGGCTGCAGATATAAATCGGACTTTCCACCTGGGAGGTCCGGACAAGGTTGAGCAGCTTCTTGATCCGCTTGTCCATGCCGGCACGTTACAGAAACGGTCTCATGGTGACAGGCTTTACTATCAGTGACACCTGGAGAAGAGACAGCTGCTTTGAAAAGATTATTTCAGCTAAGGAAAATGTATGACAGATGAATCAAAAAAGCCTGCCAAAAAAAAGCAGGCAAAAAAAACGGTGCGTAAAGTAACCACCGGCGCCTGGTGGAAGAGTGGTGATGAGTTGAAAGCCAAAGAGGAAGATGCTGCTCCTTCTCTGGAAAAAAAGAAAAAAAAGGCGGCTGCAGGTTCGGCGAAAAAAGAATCACAAACCGATAAGAAAGCCGCCGCTGCAAAGAGCAGGAAACAGCAATCACAGTCAAGCCGAAGCGGCCGGGGAAAGAAAGCTGCAGATCCTGACAGGAAAGCAGGCCGGCAGAAAAAAACTGCGAAAAAGAACGAAAAGAAAGAAGCAGGGAAAGAAAAAGCCGGTCAGGAACAAAAACAGCCCGGACGTCGCGGTAAAAAAGAGGCACAGGAACGGAAGAAGAAGCAGGAACCTGATAAAAAAGAGAGTAGAAGCAAAAAGGTCGTTACCAAGCTGCTGATAAATGCCGAAGAGCCTGAAGAGTGCCGTATTGCCCAGGTGGAAAACGGACGCCTTGAATCATTCCATGTCAATACGGTTGTTCGTGAGCGGACCAAGAATAATATCTACAAGGGACGTATCGTCTCGGTTGAGGCCAGCCTGCAGGCCGCTTTTGTTGAGATCGGCACCGGGCGGAATGGTTTTCTGCCGTTTAGCGACATTCATCCTGAATATTTCAAACAGGATGTAAGTGAGCAGAGCCGCAAACTGATCAGCCAGCACCAGTGGAAGAAGCTTAAAATAGAAGATGTTGTCAAGCGGGGGCAGGAGGTGCTTGTCCAGGTCGTCAAAGAGGTGACCGGTAACAAGGGTGCTAACATGACCACCTTTCTTTCCCTGCCCGGTCGTTGCCTGGTGCTGATGCCCGGCAGTGACAGTGCGGGTATTTCGCGCAAAATTTCCGGTGAGGAACGACGCGGCCAGTTGCGGGAGATAATGAGTACATTCACTATGCCCGAGGGGATAGGCTATATTGTCCGCACAGCAAGTGCAGAGATCACCAAGACGGCACTGCAGCAGGATCTCCGCTATCTACTCGGCTTATGGAAGGATATCAAAAAACGCGGCCAGACCGCTGAGGTCCCGGCCCTGATCTACGAGGAACAGGATACAGTGGTCCGTTTTCTACGTGATCATTTTGTTGCCGATATTCAGGAAATCACTGTGGACACCCAGGAATCGTTTGATCAGGTGACCAAGTTTGTCGGACTGCTTCCCTCCAGGCAGCAGAAGGTCCAGGTCAGGCTGCACCGTGGAGCCAAACCGCTTTTTAATCAGAACAATATTGAAGAGCAGATCGAGTCGATCTATCAGCCGCAGGTACAATTGCCCTCAGGTGGTTCCATTGTTATTGACCCCACCGAGGCGTTGGTGGCAATTGACGTTAACTCCGGCCGGACTTCTCAAAAAGGCGACTTTGAAAAATCTATCTTTCTGGCCAATATGGAAGCTGCCGATGAGCTGGCCCGTCAACTCCGGCTGCGTGATTTGGGCGGCCTGATTGTGGTGGATTTCATTGATATGCGCGTTAAGAAACACATCAGGGATGTGGAAAAACAGGTTAAGGGCGCTATGAAACGGGACAAGGCCAAGGTGGATATCAGCCGTATCTCCCGGTTTGGCCTGATGCAGATCTCCCGTCAGAAAATGGGTGCTCCCATTGAAAAGGGAAGCTATCGCCGCTGTGAATATTGCGAAGGTCGCGGTGTGGTTCGTTCAGTTGAAACGCTGGCTCTGTATTACCTGCGCCGTATCCAGACCGGGGTCAGTCGAAAACAAATCAAACGGGTGGAGGCCAGGCTGCCTCTTGATGTTGGCCAGTATCTGCTCAATAAAAAACGGATCGAGCTTGCTGAGCTGGAATCCAGGCACCGGGCAAGCATCGATATTATTCCGCGCCCGGATATGAAGCCCAATGAGAACAAGATCGACTTTCTCACGTTACCCTTGGTAAATGATAAAGAACAGGCTTGACGGGCTTACAGAGATAATCTGTAGATAAACCTCTTGTACAAAATAGTTGGTTGGAGTATATTCGCTCCCGTCTCTTGCGCCTGTAGCTCATCTGGATAGAGTATCGGACTACGAATTCGAGGGTAGCAGGTTCGAATCCTGCCAGGCGCGCCAGAAATTTTCAGCCCCTTAGCCAAATGCGGTTAACCCGCATATTTCATGAACACTTTGCTCATTTTAAGGTAACCTCTGTAAATCATATGATAAAATTGCGCATTATTCCCTACTTTAAATTTGCAAAGTGTTCACCGAAGGCAAGCCGATGCGAC
>JAYEKB010000029.1:0-5843 GCA_034660835.1 Thermodesulfobacteriota bacterium | reverse complement strand
GTCGCATCGGCTTGCCTTCGGTGAACACTTTGCAAATTTAAAGTAGGGAATAATGCGCAATTTTATCATATGATTTACAGAGGTTACCTTAAAATGAGCAAAGTGTTCATGAAATATGCGGGCTAGATAGTTCTGATCAATATTGGAAGCGGTTATCACTCGACGCAGGAATAGTTCGACGTGCCGCACAGAAGACTGTTTTCATACCAGTTCATGATGAGGGTTCATCTCTTCGGTAAGACCATTATTGGTCGACATTCTAAGCGCCAATTTGCATTCAGGCGTATTTTCGTGAAAGAAATATTGATAAGAAAGTGAGAATACAATGTGTTTAGCGATCCCTGGAAAGGTAGTTGAAATAACCGATGAGTTTGGTCTTAAAATGGGGAAAGTCGATTATGCGGGTACTGTCAACAAAGTATGTCTCGCGTATATTCCAGACATTCAGATAGGGCAGTACACTGTCGTGCATGCGGGTTTTGCCTTGTCAATCATTGATGAGGAGGAAGCGGTCAAGAGTTATGAGGCATGGGAAGAACTCATAGGATCAGCGCAAGGGCAGGGTGGTGATCAATATGGAGGCGGCGATATGCATACCATCCAGGGACTTAAACAGAGCGTTAGGGATAACAAGGAAACCCTGTAATCGTAAGCCTGTGCCAATTTAATTTACAGTGTTGTAGTATACGATGCCGTATAATTATGACCCCGTGCCTGGTTGCTTGGGATCTTCCCGCCGACTTCTTCCCGCAGGATTGCTTTTTCCATGAAATATATAGATGAGTACAGGGATCCTACTCTGGCCAAGGCCATTCTGGCCGACATTCACAGGATAACCACCCGTCCATGGGTGATCATGGAAATATGCGGTGGGCAAACCCATGCCATTATCAGAAACGGTATTGATCAGGTTTTACCTGAACAGATCGAGCTGGTACACGGACCCGGCTGTCCTGTCTGCGTTACCCCCCTGGAGACTATTGATCGAGCGCTTGCCATTGCCGCCCGTCCTGAGGTGATTTTCTGCAGCTTTGGTGACATGCTGCGGGTGCCCGGCAGCAGCATGGATCTTTTCATGGTAAAATCACAGGGAGGGGATGTACGAATGGTCTACTCCCCCCTTGAGGCCGTAAAAATTGCCAGAGAAAATCCTGACAGGGAAGTCGTTTTTCTCGCTGTTGGTTTTGAAACAACTGCCCCGGGCAATGCTATGGCCGTTCATCAGGCGGCCCGTGAACAGTTAACAAACTTCAGTGTGCTGGCAAGTCACGTGCTGGTGCCTCCGGCTATGCGAGCTTTGCTTGCATCACCGAACAACAGAGTGCAGGGTTACCTGGCAGCCGGGCATGTCTGTGCCATTATGGGCTGGGCCGAATATGAACCAATAGCAGAGGAATTTAAAGTCCCGATCGTTGTTACCGGTTTTGAACCCATTGATATTCTGGCATCAATTCTTGAGGTTGTCAAACAGCTGGAGGAGGGCAGCTATTATGTTGATAATCAGTATGCACGGGTGGTTGAGCGAGAAGGGAATCTTCCGGCCCGGGAAATGATGCAGTCTATCTTTGAAGTCACGGACAGGAAATGGCGCGGAATCGGTGAAATTCCGGCAAGCGGTCTGAAAATATGCGATACCTACAGTAATTTTGACGCAGAAAAAAAATTCAGGGTTGATACCATCATAACCCAGGAATCACCTCTGTGTATTAGTGGTGAAGTGCTGCAAGGCATCAAAAAGCCATCATCCTGCCCGGCATTTGGCAAGGAATGCAGCCCCGAACATCCACTTGGAGCGACAATGGTTTCCAGTGAAGGAGCTTGCGCAGCCTATTATAAGTATAATTATCGAGGAACCGATGGTTGACACATTTTCTTCCTCCTGCCCCATGCCGATAATGGAGCATGACACAATTCAGTTGGCACATGGCAGCGGCGGCAAGCTTTCAGCGGACCTTATCAGCGGGCTCTTTTTGCCTTTACTTGGTAACGATATCCTCAATAAGCTGGAAGACCAGGCAATCCTGCAGGTTCCTGAAGGAAGGTTGGCCTTTACCACTGATTCGTTTGTTGTTGATCCGATTTTTTTCCCGGGCGGCAACATCGGCGATCTTGCGATTAACGGCACGGTGAACGATATCTGCATGAGCGGGGCCCAGCCGATGGGTCTCAGTGCAGGTTTTATTCTTGAAGAGGGTTTGCCCATCAAGGATCTGCACCGGATTATATCGGCCATGGCAGAGGCTGCCGAACAGGCACAGGTCACCATTGTTACCGGCGACACTAAGGTTGTGGACAAAGGCAGTTGTGATAAGATTTTTATCAATACCACCGGTATCGGGTGTGTCCCGAAAGACGTTACCATTTCAGCAGGCAGTATACAGGCCGGTGATAAAATTATTATCTCCGGAACCGTCGCCGATCATGGCATGGCAATTATGACCAGCCGTGAAGATCTTTCCTTTGAGACCAGGATAAAAAGTGATTCTGCCGCACTCAACAGCCTTGTTGCCTGCATGCTGGAGGCTTCTACTGCCATAAGGGCCATGCGGGATCCTACCCGGGGTGGTGTTGCAACCACCTTGAACGAATTCGCCCGTTCCTCACAGATCGGCATCACATTATTTGCCGAGCAGATACCCCTGCTGCCGGAAGTTCGAGGTGCCTGCGAGATTCTGGGTATTGACCCGCTCTATGTTGCTAATGAAGGAAAGCTGATCACCATTGCCGCTCCCGGAGAAGCCGAGAAAATTTTAGCGGCCATGCGGCATCATCCGTTAGGCAGTCAGGCAGCGATTATCGGAGAAGCCGTGTCCGACCATCCCGGCATGGTGACCATGGAAACCGGTCTCGGTGCCAGTCGTATTGTGGATATGCCGGTGGGGGAGCAGTTGCCGAGAATCTGCTGATAGTTTAGCATCCTATCCCGATAGTGGAGAACGCAAGATATTATGGAACAGCAATCTGTTGAGGTTCGGATTTACGGTATCGTCCAGGGGGTCGGCTTCCGGCCTTTTGTGTACCGTCTTGCTACAAGGTTCACCCTCTGTGGATCAATTACCAACACCAGTACCGGGGTAATCATACGGGCAGGTGGAAACCGTGATAGACTTAACGCTTTTATCAATGCCCTTGATTGTGAAGCACCTCCTCTTGCCGTAATCACATCATTTGTCTGTGAACCGTTGGCTGAACCAGTGGTTGAAGACGAATTTGTGATCCTGCAAAGTGAAACAGATGAGCGCCCGACCACGCTCATTTCTCCGGATAACAATGTCTGTGATGACTGCCTGGCAGAGATCACGGATCCTGCCGACCGTCGCTATGACTATCCCTTTACCAACTGCACCAACTGCGGGCCCAGGTTTACCATTATCTCAGGCCTGCCCTATGACCGCCCTCAGACCTCCATGGCGGTTTTTCCAATGTGCGAGAACTGCCACCGTGAGTATGAGGACCCGGCAAACCGCAGATTCCATGCCCAACCCAATGCGTGTCCTGTCTGCGGACCCAAACTTACTCTGCATGATGCAGGTGGCATGTTGCTGCCCTCTGCAGACTGTATTGGTTATGTTGCCAGGGCTCTCAGAGATGGCAGGATTGTTGCCCTGAAAGGGCTTGGCGGCTTTCACCTCTGCGTGGATGGCTGTAGTGAAACGGCCGTCAGTCGGCTGCGCAAACGTAAACATCGTTATGCAAAACCGTTGGCCGTGATGGTGCGTGATGTTGCAACAGCACAGAAGTATTGCCGACTAAACGACAGGGAAGTGGACTTGTTGACCTCCATGCAGCGGCCCATAGTTCTTGTTCGTAAAAAGATAGAATCCGGCCTGGCCGATGACGTGGCTCCCGGAATTGTTGAGATCGGCATTATGCTGCCCTATACCCCTCTTCATTACCTGCTGCTGGCTCATCCTGATGCACCGGAAGTCCTGGTTATGACAAGCGGCAACTTAAGTGAAGAGCCTATCTGTACCGGCAATGAAGATGGATTGGTCCGTCTTGATCAGATTGCAGATCTTTTTTTGCTCCATAACCGTGATATTGTCACCCGGGTGGACGATTCCGTGACCCGGGTAGTGGATGATCGAGAACAGATGATTCGAAGATCCCGCGGTTATGCACCCATGCCTGTCATACTGCAGGAACAGTTGCCGGAACTGCTTGCCTGCGGTGCAGAGTTGAAAAACACTTTTTGCCTGGCCAGAGATGACAAGGGTTTTATGGGCCAGCATATCGGCGATTTGACCGGGCCGAAAAACCTGGCTTTTTATGAAGAATCAATCAACCATTTTCAGGACGTTTTTGAAATTAAACCTGCTTCAGTGGTATGTGACCTCCATCCGGATTACCTGTCCACCACTTTTGCCCGTAATTATGCCGGTCGACATTCACTGCCTCTGCTGCAGGTGCAGCATCATCATGCCCACGCTGCAGCAGTGATGGCGGAACACGGGTTGGGCGATGTGCTGGCCGTGGTCTTTGACGGCGCGGGATATGGTCCGGATCAAACAGTCTGGGGCGGCGAGTTTCTGCGGGTGGATCAGGAAGGGTATCAACGTCTTGGTCATCTGGGCTGTTTTCAATTACCTGGAGGCGATGCGGCAGCCCGAGAGCCGTGGCGGGTGGCTGTGTCCCTGCTCAAGTGCTCCTATAGCGGTAAGCTGCCGTCTAAGCTGCCAAAGACATGTGAATCTTTTCCAGCTGACATGCAGTCTATACTTCTGCAGATGCTGGATAAGGATATTAATTCACCCTTAACCTCAAGTTGTGGCCGACTTTTTGATGGGGTAGCAGCTCTAACAGGTATACGTACCTTTTCGCAGTATGAAGGCCAGGCAGCTATGGAACTGGAAGGGTTGGCCTGGTGTGTTGCAGGAGGGTGTTCGGCTGAATTTCCGGACCTGGTCAGGCAGCGTTACACTGTCGCTCTAACTGAAGAGCAGGGAATGTGGACTGTTGATTTCCGCCCCATGATCAGGCAGTTGGTGCAGGATGTCATTAATGGAGTTGAGACGGAAAAAATTGCCTGTTTTTTTCACACCTGGCTGGCCGTTTCCACATATGCATTACTTGACAAATGCGTACTGCAGACAGGAATAAACACTGTTGTCCTGTCTGGTGGCTGCATGCAGAACAGGTTGCTCTTAACCCTGCTGTTTCATCTGCTTGAGCAGGACGGCTTTTCCGTCTATACAGGAGAAAAAGTTCCTGTCAATGATGGTGGCATCGCTCTGGGACAGGCCTGTATTGGAGGAAGATGGCATCTGTCCGGTAATTCTCAGCCGGGTCAAGGATGGGTAATTACCTGCGAATGCAAGTAATAGCGCGAAGCACAAGTATGATTTGGTAGAGTATTTGCTTGGCTCTTTTCAGGCAAAACAGGCAAAAATGAGTTAAGCAAAGATCCGACCCCTTTGTTCCTCCTTCAGCATATTATAATTCTTGGCGGACTCCTGGTATTCCTGGTATCCCTATATACATTGTATAAAATCGTATACAGACTGCAGGCGGGGAAATTCGCTGTCAAAAATCTGGTTTTTCCGTTTGCTTTTTCTATTATGCTTGGGATTATTTATTTGAAGTATGTTTAGAAAAAGAAAATCAGTACATGGCCAAAAATGGGTACCTTGAACGAAAATTCTAATTATTCAAAGAACTCATAAGATTGCCTTAATGTTTGGGAATAAATTCCAAAAGTATGCTTAATCCAGAAGAACCGTTTTACCCGCTATATGATATCGTAAAACAATGTCCTATCGGAGTTCCACAGCCCATGATTCAAGCGGTGGAACATTTTTTACCGCCCCCTGCTCCTGTAAAAATTTTGCGAAGCGGCGATAACG
>JAYEKB010000028.1:0-5868 GCA_034660835.1 Thermodesulfobacteriota bacterium | reverse complement strand
GTCGCATCGGCTTGCCTTCGGTGAACACTTTGCAAATTTAAAGTAGGGAATAATGCACAATTTTATCATATGATTTACAGAGGTTACCTTAAAATGAGCAAAGTGTTCATGAAATATGCGGGCTAATCGTGCAGATTCAGTGCAGGGCAGGGTTGAAGTAACCAAACTGCAGTGTTGGAAAACGATCCCGCAGCTGTTCAAGCCAGTTGAGCATTCCCATGGCTGGCTGCACAGGTTCATGTCGAAGCACCTTCAGGTAATGTTCAGGATCCATGTTCAGGTTGCGCAGCTGGATAAGATCAGGTCGGCAGGTCTCAATCAGTTCTGTGAGCGCTGCAAACTCTTTCGGATCATCGGTAACACCGGGCAGGATAAAGTAGTTCAGGGACACATGCCTGTTGTACTCCTTCATCACTTCAATGGAGCGCCGAACATCAGTAAAGGAAAAACCTGAGGGACGGTAATAGCGGCGGTGGTATTCAGGTCGGGCGGAGTTCATGGAGATCCGGATGGAGTCAAGACCGGCATTGGCCAGTTTGTCCACCGCATCAGGCAGGCTGCCATTGGTGTTCAGATTAATTGTGCCCCTGTCTGTTGCACGGCGGATCAGCCGGATTGCCTTTTCAAGGGTTACTGACTGCAGCAGCGGTTCCCCCTCGCAGCCCTGGCCGAAACTGACTATTGCCTGGTCAGCAGTTTCAAGGTGCGGGACAGCGACCTCGGCAATTTCCTGAGCAGTGGGCACAAACTGGATTCGATCCTGGGTGGAAGGGCAACAACCTGATGGCTGCAGGGAGATACAGCCCACACAGGAGGCGTTGCAGACAGGTGAACTGGGCAGGGGCGCTTCCCAGCGGCTTAAAAAAAAGTTGCGGGCAGCAGGACAACCATAGGTGAGACAGCATTTGCCCAGGTGCTGGACCAGCCGGTTTCCGGAATGAGAGGCCAGCAGTCGTGCAGTCTTGCTGTTAATGAGCTGCTGGTCAAATCCGGCAGGTTCCTGGCGGATATCCGAATCACTGCGAAAGGCGGCAACCCAGAACGTCTCATTCCACCAGCCTACAGCGGTATAGGCAAACAGGGGCAGCAGTGGGGCCGTATCTCTGCTCTGAAAGGCTGCCGTGTAAATAGCGGTGTGGGCAGGGGCCATAAAAGCAGCCACTGCAGAAAGAGATTCTTCTGGGTCATAAGGATTAAGGTCCAGCAGAGCCGGTTCCCCGGTTTCAGGATCCATGCCAACGGGCAGCCTGCCCGGCAGGACAAAGAGCTCACTGCCCTCAGGCAATTCTATCAGTTCCGCATTTTCAGGAAGAAAAAAACCGGCACCGCTGCCACCTGCCATGTCCAGGCCGTCATAGTCAAGGATTTCACCCCGACTGTTGGCAAAGAGCAGGCTGGGCCTACTGCCTGGATGACGCGGGTGCTGCATGGTTCTGCCGGTTAGCGGGGACGAATCATGGCCAGGACGGATTCTACAGTATTGTAGACGTCAAGGTCATCACCGAAGATATCCTGGATACTCGGATGGTCGATCAGGTCGTCAATAACATAGGCGGTCAGATACAGGCTGAGGATATTGGGGTCCGGAACCAAAGTGCGGATATCAGCTATTTTCAGTCGGATCTCAAACTCGTCCATATCCGAGGGCTCGCGCAGCTGTTTTTCAACACCTTCCTGGATGGCCTTTACATCATTGGTCTCAATAATATGTTCGTCAATGAGACGCTGGACAAGTCTTACTGCAAGTTCCGGGGCATTTTCTCTTGCCTTGTTGAGAATAAAAAGGCGCTCCCTTTCCCGCTTGCGGTCAAGGGCATCAATGGCCTTGTTGGTGGAGCTGCTCGGATTAATATGGCGGGCCATGGCGGATCTCCTATTGGGGTGCGGTTGCCGACAGACTCAGTCGTCGACAACATCGCTTTGGTACAGTTCCTGAAACCCGGCGATTCGGGCATTAGTTTCAGCGTCAAGTTCAAGCTCGTATTTGCGTACATACTCTGCTGCCATCCGGTGGGTATTGAAAATCGGGACGTTGAGCATGAGGTTATTAACGGCTATCTGCAAATATTTGTCCGGCTGTTCGTAAAACAGTTCCAGTATATTGGGCAGCAGTTTGTAAAACGACAGGGAGTCTTCAGCATAGAGCAGGGTTGCCGGATCTTCGCTCAGGCTGTGTTTGTTGAGTGGCCCTTCGTAACCGAATTTCCAGCCGGTTTTACCCTCATGGTAGCCCTCTACCCACCAGCCGTCCATAACGCTTAAGTTGGGCACGCCGTTCATGGCCGCTTTCATGCCGCTGGTACCTGAGGCTTCCAGAGGGCGTTTGGGGCTGTTGAGCCAGGTATGAACGCCAGACACCATCATCTTAGCAATTTTCATGTCATAGCCGGGGATAAAGACCAGTCGGGCCAAGCCGTTGCTGAGGGTGTACAATTCTTTCTGGTTGTCCAGGATGAGCTTGAGCACTGATTTGCCAGGTTCATCCTGGGGGTGTGCCTTGCCGGCAAAGACAAAGTTGATCCGCCAGTTGTTTCGTACCAGGATGTCAGCCAGTGCAGGGATATCGTCAAAGATAAGATCTGCCCGTTTATAGGTGGAAAAACGCCTGGCAAAGCCTATGGTGAAAACACCCGGTTCCAGCTGTACGACTTCGTCCATGCGGGAGAAGTAATTGGGTGGGTCAATCCAGGTTTCAAGCATCTGGTTGCGGTGCTCGACAAGCATTTTGCTTACATAGTCAGCCAGTACGCGGTTATCCTGCTTCCAGGACTTTTGCAGATTTTGGCGAAATATTGCGTCATTTTTGAGATTTGCATGGGCAAAGACACCGGGATCATCACGCCAGCCGGAAAGTGTGGCGGTATTATCAAAGAGTTTTGCCCTGGTTTCACTTATCCAGGTCAGGTGGTGGACTCCGTTGGTAATGGCCTTGATTTTGTCGGAAAATTGCGGAAACTGTTTTCTGGTCACGTCCCGGTGCAGACGGCTGACACTGTTGACTGCCCGGTTGACCCGCATGGCAAAGGCTGTAAAGTTGTACTGGCTGGGAGATTCATCATCGCCAGCCAGCAGGTTCAGGATCTGGATGCAGGCATCCTGTGTGATGCCGGTGTATAAAGAACGGTCAAACCGGTCATGCCCGGCCTTGACCGGGGTATGAATGGTATAGACGATGCGCTTGGCCACCTCTTCCGCTGCTGCCCGGATATCATTATCGGTCATCTGGCTCCTGAAGTCCGGACCCAGAGTTTCCTCTATCCGGCGCAGGATCAGTTGCATGGTTACGACAACCCCGTGTTGTTCATTGAGATGGATGGTGCGGGCTGTCAATCCCAGGGCTTTCATCAGGGGCAGGACACCGGTACCGAGCATCCTCCGCTGGTTGGCCTTCATGATAGTTGATTTCGAGTTATATAAGCGCAGCCCGGCCTCTCTGACCCAGGGCGGTGATGAATCAATGGAGTAGTCTAACAGGAATTCCGGCACAAAGTAGTCCAGCTCTTCACTGATCTCCATCTTCATCCACACGTGCGCCTGTGCCAGGGTAGGATGATCGTATTCGTTATAAAAAGGAACCGTGATCGTAAGCGGAGTTCCGGGATTATCCGGATCCTCGAGCTGGAACAGGCTGGGAGTCTCTTCCGGGGACCAACTGGTGGCCTGGTCGATCTGGCCCACCCGGGAGTCCACGATTTGAGAGAAGTAGCCCTCACGGTACAGGAGCGACACCGCCATAACAGGTATATGGGTGTCGGCAAAACTCTTCAGGGTATCTCCGGCAAGAACACCCAGCCCACCGCTGTAGTTTGGGATCTTGCGGGGACCCTGCAGGTACTTGGTCAGCAGCAGCTGAATGTCGGGATCGTTACTTTCCGTGTATTTTTGTTCCTTGAGAAAGTCCATAACCGGATGGAAAACATCAGGGTCCGCTCCGATCTCCATGGAGATATAGACCACCGAGTTACCGTCAGGATTGCTGAGTCCCTGCCATACACGGTCAAAGACCTGTTGAGGAACCCCGAAAAAAGTCCCGAACGGACTTGTGCAGAGCAATTCTTTTATATCGTTGATATGGGTAGTTTTTTCTGCTGTCACGTTGTCTTTGCCTTCCTGAATAGGGGGTGAAACCGTTTTGTCTGTTACTTAGACCGAACAGCTAAGATTAGATGGGCTGATTTGCTTTTGCAAGGGAATTCCATTTCCAATAGAAAAATGTTGAATTTCTGCCCTGTTCAGGTAGGATTACCGGTAACGATCATAATTATTCTTAGCAGAGATATGGAGGCTGTGATGCGATTAAGCAAAATGATGTGCCTTGATCTTATAATGGTTATGTTCATGGCTTTTTCCCTGGCGGGCTGTAGTGACAAAACACCTGAGTCTGCAGCAGAAGGGGCTGTAATTAGTGATCCCGAGGCACTTGGCCCGGCGGAATCCCTGGAAACAGAGATTTTTGAAAATGACAATATTATGGAAGGCCGAACTTCCGGGCCTATGCTGCCGGTCTATTTTGATTTTGATTCTGCCATGATCCAGAGTGATCAGGTGCAGCGAATTGAAGGAAATGCTGAATATATTAAGGAAAACGGTACAATCAGGGTGCGGATTGAAGGAAATTGTGATCCTCGTGGTACCCGGGAGTACAATCTGGCTCTGGGTGAACGGCGGGCATTGAATGCTAAAAAATATCTGGTCAACCTTGGTGTTGGTGCGGAACAGCTGTTTACCGTCAGCTGGGGCGAGGAAAAACTTTTGTTGTACGGCCATGACGAATTATCCTGGGCTCAGAACCGGCGGGATGATTTTGTTATTGTAAAATAACATGTTTGGCTGCAGGCGCTGCCTGTTGCCGGGAAGTGAAGCGGAAGATGGAAAAAGGAGTAGTGTCCGCTCGGAAACGGGCATATCCCTTTTCCCACTTCCTTTTTTTCTTTTGTGTCTTTTTGTTGTTGCGGTTATATAGTCTTTCAATATTAGTCAGGTTGACAGGCAAGCTGACTGAATCGGGAGTTTCCCGTTAGATGTATATGATGAAAACTGAAAGGAGTTTGATTGTGAACAGGATTATAAAATTTAGTAGTGTTGTTGTTGCCTTTGCTTTTTTGATGGTTGCCGTAATAAACAGTGTTCCTGCCCGGGCTGCGGATACCAGGGTTGCTGTAATTAATATCCAGAAGGTGCTTGTCGAGTCCGAAGCCGGTAAAAAAGCCAAGGCCAAAGTGGAAAAGAAAATGGAACAGCTCAAGGCCGGTTTTAAAAAGGATGAAGATGCCCTGATTGGCCTGCAGAAGGAGATTGAGAAAAAATCTTCTGCCTGGAGTGAGGAGAAGAGGAAAGAAAAGGCCAGAGAATTTCAGAAGAAGCGTCTGAGTCTGGGTGAGAAGCAGGAAGATGCCAACCTGGAGATGAAACAGCTGCAGGAAAAAAACCTGACTCCGATAATGAAAAAATTGGAGACCATTGTAACGGAAGTGGCCAAGGCCAAGGGGTACACAATAGTCTTGCCGCGTAACGGTGTCCTGTACTTTGACAAGGCAGTTGATATTACTGCTGATACGACCAAGGCACTCAATGCCAAAATGAAATAAGGTGGTTGCCGGATGATCCCGCATGAATTTTTAAAATTTACGCCTGCAACAAATTGCGGTGAGTGCGGATATCCGGCCTGCCTGGCCTTTGCCGTAGCTGTGACCAAGGGCGGAGTCTCACCGGAACTCTGCCCTTATGTTAACAGCAAAGATTTGCCCGCAGACGTTGCTCCTCCCCAGACAGAGGGTGGGCTGGACGCTGTTGACCGTGGCCAGGAAGAACGGGACATGGCCCTGGTAACGCATCTCAAATCCAAGGTCAAAGATCTTGATTTCAATG
>JAYEKB010000027.1:0-5882 GCA_034660835.1 Thermodesulfobacteriota bacterium | reverse complement strand
GGGGACTTCCCACTGGTCAGTGTGGTAACGGGGTTTATAGGCAGGGTCACCGTCCCCGGAAGAGCGGCGGATCATGGCAACGACCTGGATTGAGATGATGCTCTCTGTCCTATTGACCCAGTGTGTTGATGCTGCTTTGGAGAGGGCGGCCACCGGGCGGTTTGCAGACAACAGCAGCAATCTGTTTTCCTGTTTACAGAGTGTAAGAGGGCGGCCGGGATCCAGGGCGGCCAGAGCATCATGGATGGGGTTTTTCGCTGATTTTCTGCCTGCATAACCAAGGTCGATGTCTTTTAAGCCCAGTATGGTGTAGCGGCACGGTTGAAAACCTGATTGTTCGGGTTGTTCATAGCTGGTGCGCAGAAGGAAGTCTCCGGACAGATTTGGAGAAAACGGGTTTGGCCCGGATCTGCTCTGGAGCAGGGTCAGGGTCTCGCGGGCCCGGGTCATGCCCACGTAGTAGAGGCGTCGCTCTTCTTCCAGACTACCCTGACGCACGGCCCGTTGCCAGCCGTTGTCCAGAATAAAGACATGGCTGAACTCCAGCCCCTTGGCAGCGTGTACCGTACCGAGAAAAACTGCGTCATCGGCCAGCCGGTTCTGACGCTGTTCCCGCAGGGTTTCAAACAGGTATTCCAGAAACATGGAAACCGGCAGCTCTCCGTCTCCGTCCTCCTGCTGCCAGTCGTCAAGCAGTCGTGATAAACGGCGCCACCATCGGTTATCCCGCCCTGCCCGCAGTTCATCTGCAAGAGCGATCAGGGCCGGTGCAGTACGCAACCCCCCTTCAATTTCCCTTAATCGGTCGATGAATAATGCAAACTCTCGAATCCGGTGCAGGAGGGGCAGGGTACGACTGTCCATGACCATGTCCACCGGAATTTTGTGTTTCTGTTGTTCACAGAGACTTCGCAGCAAAGACAGGGCTGTCCATTCCCTGGCCAGGACCGCATAATCCTGCCACTTCCAGTTCGGGTCACATTCGCGCAGCCGTTCAATGGCAGCGAGCACCGCACCGGCCTGGGCCGTGTCGCTCCCCACCTCAATGCAGTGCACTCTGCCCTGGCCAAAGAGGTCAAGACGGCTCCAGCGGCCGCCCGGATCTTCCTGTTGCCGGGCCTGGTCCACCCGCACCGGATGAGCTGTTTTCATCCGCTCTTTGCCCTGGCCGATCAGCTGGTTGGCAGCCGCAATAATATGGCCGGATGAGCGGTAATTCTCTACCAGGTAGCGGACTTCTGCCTGGTAGTCTTCCTGGAACCGGCGGATAAACTCAATGCCGCTACCCCGAAAGCTGTAGATATTCTGGTCGTCATCGCCCACGGCCATGATGGCGAGCCGATTGGCGTCCGCCTCCAGGGTACGGCCGCTGAGTGCTGAAATCAGCTCGTACTGTTCCCGGTCAATATCCTGGTATTCATCCACCAGGATGTGGTGCCAGCCCGAGAGCAGCCGCTCCCGATATTCGTCTTCTTCCAGGCCGGGTATCTCACGTTCGCCGCGCAGCAGTTCGGTTGCCATCTGCAGTGAAGATGAAAAATCCAACTCCCCTTCTTTTTCCGCCAGGGCCAGGGGTGAGCGGCCGGTTAAGCGCAGGGCCAGGCCGTGGTAGGTGTAGACGGCAACCCCGATGGAGTCTCTGCCCACCAGTTGCCGTAAACGGCTCCGAATCGAGGAGACGCCCGCCCGGTTGAAACAGAGCACCAGGATGGAGGAAGCGGTCACTCGCCTAACCCGCAACAGGTAGGCGCAGCGGTGGACCACCACCCGGGTTTTGCCTGCGCCCGGCCCGGCCAGCACCAGCAGGTTACGGTCTTTTTCCGCGCTGACCAGGGACTGCTGCTCAGGATTGCGCAGTGCATCAACAATCCGGACAAAGGATTCGTGACTGGTGGCCCTGCCAAGGATATCTTCCCGGCCCGGAAAGAAGCGGCGCACAAACTCGCTGCGCTCCATGGTAAAGTAGCTCAAAACCAACTTCAGGGCCTGGGCGATCTTTTCCGCACCCCTGCGGGCATACTCGTTCATGACGTGAACCTGGAAAATACGCTCGCTGTAATGGCGGGAAAGCGGTTCAAAATCACCTTTTGTGTAGCGCCGTTTTTCAGGATGCACTTTGATGGTCATGGCCTGGCGGAACACGGCCAGTCCCTGCTGCAGGGTGATGACCCGCTGCTCGTGCAAAAACATCAGGGCCCGATCCATAGCTGCCAGGGGATCGGTCAGTTCCGTGTGCAGGAGAAGGTCTGCGCGTAAGCCCGCAAGCAGTTCCTCGGCGGAAAACTCCACCAGCAGCTGTCCGGAGGGCGGGGTGTCGCCCGGCACCCCTGCCAGAATAGTCTTGAGGATGACAAAGGCCACGTTTTCCCGCAAACGGGCGGTCGTGCGCAGGGATGCCCAGTCGCGCTGGAGCCGGACCCGGTACGAATCGCGGCTATACTGCTTGAAATCAATACTGCCCTGTTTTCCTGCCAGCCCCCGACCGTCCCTGGACAGGCTGACCAGCAGGTTACGCAGACTCTCGGGATTGGCATCTGTAAAACCATTATCCAAGAGCCCCTGGTTAAGGTGACGCAGCCCCAGGCTCTGCCACTCCTCTGTATCTGCATCCGGGGCCTGCTCCTGCATGAGCGCAAGCATACCGCGCTCAAGGGCGCAGATTTTTTCCAGTAGAAGACGGGAATGGCCGGTCACCTTGTAGCGGACAAAGGCGGACAGGAGGGTGGTCTTGTGAACCAGACCGGCCGTGGCCATGTCGTGCAGGGTACGCAGCACCATCTGCCCGGCTTCACCACTTTCTTCACCGGGCAGGGGCGGCAGGAGTTCGGCTAACTGATCCGCGGAAAAACTCTCGTCCGGTTCAGCGTTCATCAGGGCCTCAAGGATGGTCAACCAGCGCTGCTCCATGACTGGAGACAGGTCAAGTTCTGCAATCCTGCGCCTGGCCTCTTCCATGGACCCTACCCCGGGCCTGCCCTGGAACACCCGGGTCATGTTCTCGTTGCGCTCAACAAATCCGGCCCGTTCCAGCCAGGAAACAGCCGTATACACCTTGGTGGCCGCGTCCCGGTCTTCCAGCTCAAAGCTGGTCTCCACTCGATCCGAGCGCAGCAGCTCATGGGGGGTGAGTACCACGTTGTCCTCGGGATTGCGTTTGGCTGACCTGAGTCCGCGCAGAATCTGGGCAATATCCGCCCGGCTGAGGCGGGAAAGGGAGTTCATGGCAAACTGGGTTTCCACGTCCTTGTCGTCAAAGAGGAGTATGCAGTCGGCCTCTGTTCGGTCACGGCCTGCCCGGCCCGCTTCCTGCAGATAGTTTTCCAGGGAGCCGGGGATGTCGGCATGGATCACGACCCGCACGTTTTCCTTGTCAATGCCCATGCCGAATGCATTGGTGGCGCAGATGACTCGGATGGTGTTGCCAAGAAAATTATCCTGGATGTGCTGCTTGAGCGGGGCTGCCAACCCGGCGTGAAAGGCAGCGGCTTGAAATCCCTGCTGCTCGAGAAATTCAGCCAGCTTTTCGCAGCTCCTGCGGGTGGCGCAGTAGACAATACCTGCGCCGTCCTCCAGCCGTTCCTCCAGCAGCTCCTGCACCCGGCTGTACTTGCCGGCTCCGCCTACCTCCTGGACTTCAAAACGCAGGTTTTCCCGCTCAACCGTGGATTCAAACAGGACAAGCTGCAGACCAAGCTGATCCCGGAAATAGTGCAGGATTTCGTCGCGCACGTCTTTTTTGGCAGTGGCCGTGAAACATTGCACCGGCGGGATATTGTGTTGTTGTATTCCTCCCTGCTCCTCGCTGAACTCGCGGATGAAGCGGGCTGCGTACAGGTAGTCAGTGCGAAAATCATGACCCCACTTGGAGAGACAGTGGGCCTCGTCAAAGACCCAGCAGCCGATCTGGCGCTGGGAGATGGCGGCTCGAAAGGAGCTGTTGCGAAGCTGCTCCGGCGACACATAGAGAATGCCCGCATCCCCCATGCGAACCATGCGCAGAACTTCGCCGCGCTGGGGTGGGGTGAGCATGCCGTACAGGGCAACGGCAGCCGGAGTGCCGGTGCGACTGCGGAGGCTGTCCACCTGGTCCTTCATCAGGGCCTGCAGGGGCGAGATGACAATGGTAAGCAGGCCGCGCCGCTGGTGCCTTACCAGAGCAGGTAGCTGAAAGCAGAGCGATTTGCCGCCGCCGGTGGGCAGGATGGCCAGCAAGGAACGATCGGCCATGGCGCATTCCACCACGGCCTGCTGCAGGCTGGATCCGTCTTCGCAGGTCGGGGTTGGCCGGAAGGAATCAAAGCCGAAAAATCGCTGCAGCTGACCAGGTGGATCATGGGTTTGCCTGCACCAGGTACAGGCCGGGTCAGGGCAGGGGATATCGCGCAAGCTGCGGAGAATGGCAGTGACCTCGGGAAACCGGTGCAGTACCCAGGGCGGCAGCACCGAGCTGCCTCCTGCCACCTGCAGCCAGGCCAGACAGTAGGGCAGGGCCAGGCGGGTGTGCGTCTCTGTAAGCCATCCGGAGAGGTGCTGGGCCAGTCCGGTTGTACAAACCAGGTCCCGGACAAGAGAGGAGAAAACCTGGACTACCCGGTCAGGGCTGTCTATGACCGGATCGGGCACTGCAAAATAATCACCAATCCCTTGAAACCGGTCATCTGCGCTAAAGCAGTAACGGTAGAGGGCCATACGTTTGGGTTCCTGTTGCCGTAACCGTGCAAAGACTTCCTCCTGGTCTGTAAACAACTCTGCAGCCAGCCGGGCATCGGCCACCGGATCGTTGACCGCATTCCGCACCAGTTTATAATCTTTAACCAGGCGGTGATAAGGATTTTCAGGAAAGGCCAGGGGCGAAAGATAGAGGGTGTCGATCACCGGTTTACGCAGCAGGGCCAGGTCCGGCTGCAGGGTACGCAGGGCGGGCAGGTCATGACCAAGAAGGTTATGGCCGAGCAGCACTTCCGCGGGTGCCAGAAATCCATCAAGCTCACGTAACGGGGTGCTGCTCTTCCCTCTGCAATGGCGGGAAAAGGTTTTCCTCTCCAGCAGCGCTCCGATATCGTAGACCTGTCCTGCCCGGTTGATCTCAAGATCCAGGCAGCCATAGCGGGTAGGCAGTTGTTGGCCTTCGTTCAGGCTGTTATTGCTTTTGGTCTGTGCACTATGTTCCTCTGTCGCTTCGGCCATGCATAAACCAATACCCTGATTGTACGCCATTGTCATGGCAATACCGCACCTGCAAAAGAAAGTGCTCTCTCTTCTTGACTTAAATTGTCCCTTTGTGCCAACATGAAGAGTGTAAGCGAATAAGAGGAGGTGATTCCTTATGAAAACAAAATTTTCATCCGGTATTGTTGCCTGGATTCAAGGATTCGGACAGAGATATCAAGCTGATCGTGCTCAGGAGCAGATCGTACGCCAGGCAACCGATATGATTGTCGAGGTCGCGGACCCCGGTATTCGCCAAGTCGGACGATACAGAAAAGATCTGCGGTCACCGGTGGCAGGAGCAATGGAGTATTGTGTCACTCTGGTCGACTCCATACCGGGCCCTGTACGGTTGAGTCGTCAGCAGTACCACGCCGATCCCCTTGTCAAAGCTATCTTTACCTCTGCAGATGAACTTGAGGAGGTGCTTCGCATTGTGCCCCGTGAGCTGTCAGGCCATGAAAAGGAAAGTGACTTCATTGCCCTGCTGACCATGGACAAAACCGAGAAGACTATTTTCAGGCATCAGCAGCAGGGAGATGTTATTCTGCGTGACGTGAAGAGCCGTGCGGTCAACTTCACCGACCATCGACTGGTTGCGCCAAGCTCCACCATGGACAATAGCAAAGAGCTGCTCAGGCAGCGAGCTCTTGAAGTCCTGGCCACCATTGCCA
>JAYEKB010000026.1:0-5956 GCA_034660835.1 Thermodesulfobacteriota bacterium | reverse complement strand
CACCTGTGAGAGCAAGGTCACCACCGGAAAGTTTTTCCGGAAGACCGACAAGGTCAAAAATCAGATCAATTCCCTTGCAGAGCTTTGCTCCAAGAAAGGCATGCAGACCACCACCCAGCCCTCCGGCAGCACCGGCTCCAGGCATGTTTGACACATCTATGCCCATATCCTTTTGTATGAGTCCGGCAAGATTATGAAGCCCATTATCCAGTTCTTTTACCTGTTCAGGGGTTGCCCCCTTTTGCGGTCCATAGACACAGGCTGCTCCCTCCGGCCCGTAGAGCGGATTTTCGACATCGCATACAGCTTCAATGGAGGTCGCTTTTATTCTTGGATCAAGGCCGGAAATATCGATTTTGGCAATAGAGGCAAGGGAACCTCCAATACCCGGCAGCTCCCGGCCGTCCTTATCCAGAAACCGGACTCCAAGGGCCTGAGCCATGCCGATGCCGCCGTCATTGGTTGCGCTGCCGCCGATACCGACATTGATTCGACTCGCCTCAAGATCCAGCCCGGCCTTTATCAGCTCGCCCGTACCAAAGGTGGTGGTCAAGGTGGGATCCTGCAAATCATCAGGCAGAAGTGCAAGGCCGCTGGCAAGGGCCATCTCCACAGTCACCAGGTTCATGGATTTCACATAACAGAAATTTGCCTCCACCGCACTGTTTCGTGGACCTGTTACCTTTAGACTGCGCATCTCCCCGTTTAATGCCTCTACTGCCACATCAACCAGACCATCTCCCCCGTCTGCCACCGGGACCTGAATTACTTCGGCGGCCGGAAGGATTTTGCTAATACCTGCTTCCATGGCGATTGCTGCTTCTGTGGCTGTCAAAGATCCTTTAAAGGCGTTTGGTGCCACAACGATTTTCATTTGATTACCCGTGTTAAAGATTGATAATCTCCATCCTGTGATTAGCTGCCGGATGATCAGGAGATGGGCCTTCGGTTTGAATCATATATTTGCCGGAAAGCTCAAATTTCCCGGCAAGGGTCCGTGCGTATTCCGTCCAGTCTTCAGGATGGGCAGGTTCCAATATAGGCCAGACCCCGTAGCAAAAAAGCAGATCCTGGCAGGTCTTTTCACTCTGGCTGATGGCCAGAATCCATACCGGCAGCCGAAACCTGGTCAGACTGCGGGCCGTATGGCTACTGGCAGTCGGAGTGAGAATTGCGGCCGTACTTTCCAGGTTATCCATAATGTTTTCAACGCTATTGGTGATGGCATCCACCATACCGGCCGGGGGTATAGGGTCGGTCATCAGACATTGCAGGGCACGTTCATAATGTTTAGGCGGGCGATGCGGTTCAGTAGCAGCGGCAATTTTTGCCAGCATTTTTACCGATTCAAGTGGATAGTCACCCATGGCGGATTCTTCCGAAAGCATGACGCAGTCGGTACCATCCAGAATAGCATTGGCCACATCGGTTGCTTCAGCTCTTGTAGGTCTGCGATTGCTGGTCATGGATTCAAGCATCTGAGTGGCGGTGATGACCGGTTTTGCATAGAGATTAGCCCTGCGGGTAATAAACTTCTGGGCAACAGCGATCCTTTCAATGGGAATTTCCACTCCAAGATCACCGCGGGCAACCATAATCCCGTCGGAGGCATTCAGAATCTCATCAATATTATCCTGGATGCCGGCGCGCTCAATCTTGGCAATGATAAACGGGTCAAACCCCATCTCTCCCGCAGCCCGGCGTACCTCTTCAATATCGGAGGCTGAGTTGACAAAGGATTGACTGACCGCGTCTACTCCCTGCTTTAGCGCAAACTGCATGCACTCTCGATCACGCGGGGTAAATACGCTGATGCCCAGATCAATACCGGGAATATTCAACCCTTTTTTTGAACGCAGCTCTCCACCCACCACAATGGTACAGATAATATCAGCGCCCTCTACCCGATCGACCCTCAACTGGATCAAGCCGTCGGAAAGAAATAAGATATTTCCGGGCCGTACGGCCTGCGGTAATGTTTCCATGGTGATGGAGACCCGTTCTCCGGTACCTGCAACCTCATCAGTGGTCAGGATAAACTGATCACCATTAACGAGTTGAACCGGTTCCTGTTCAAAAACGCCGATTCGCATCTTGGGACCGGGAAGATCAGCCATAATGGCCACTCTTTTGCCGGTCTTGTCGGCAGCTGCCCGAATTTTTTCTATTACTTCACCGTGAGAGGTAAAATCACCATGGGAAAAATTCAGCCTGGCCACATTCATGCCCGCCTCGATCATCTGCTCTATCATCTCATAGGAATCCGATGCAGGCCCAATGGTACATACGAGTTTTGTTTTGTTTGTCGGCAATGTTTTCATTAGATGTATTATGTCCTGTTATTATAGATTGTTACAGCTATTCTTCATAAATGTATTGTAATATCCTTTACCCACCGACCTTCGGCAGATTTGAACAGATTGAAGCGCCCATTTTATGCATTGTGGATTACCTGCATGGTCTGGGTTGCAATTTCAAGTTCTTCATCCGTCGGCACAACAAGAATTTTCACTATGCTGTCCGTCGCCTGAATTTCAAAGGTTTCACTATGTCGTTCTTCATTTTTTTCCGCATCAAAGCTGATGCCGAGTCGTTCCAGCCCCTTGCAGCTCATCTGCCTGACAACTACAGAATTCTCTCCGATTCCGCCGGTGAACACGATACAGTCCACACCGCCCAGGGCTGCAATGTAGGCACCGATATATTTTTTCAGCCGGTAGCAGAACATGGTCAGGGCAAGCCGGGCCTGTCGGTCACCCTGTTCGGCATGCTCTGTGATGGTGCGCATATCATTTTCCCCACAGATCCCCTTTAGTCCGCTCTGTTTGTTAAGCAGACCGTCCAGATCGTCCATATCCATGCCGCTTTCACGACCAAGATAAAAAAGAATGGCCGGATCAAGGTCACCGCTACGGGTACCCATGATCAGCCCTTCCAGCGGTGTGAGCCCCATGGAGGTATCAATGCAATTCCCGCCTTGGACGGCTGCTGCACTGGCGCCGTTGCCCAGGTGCAGGGAGATGATGTTCAGTTCGGAAAACGGTTTTTCGAGATAGCGTGCAGCCTGCCTGGTAACATAACTGTGAGAAGTGCCGTGAAATCCGTAGCGCCGGACCTTCTGCTCTTCGTATAAGGTGTAGGGCAGTGCATACAGGTATCCGTAATTGGGGATGGTCTGGTGAAAGGCGGTATCAAACACCGCCACCTGGGGAACTGTGTCGGCGTGCTCCATTGCCACCCGGATCCCGATCAGGTTGGCGGGATTATGCAGGGGCGCCAGGGGAATCAACTCCTCGACAGCGGCAATAACACCGTCATCAATGAGTACCGGTTCATGAAAGGCCTCACCGCCATGGACAACCCGATGACCGATACCTGCCAGTTCGCTGACATCGGTCATGGCACCGCTTTCGCGCAGAAGATCCGCCATGACCATGATGGCCTGCCGGTGCTCGGCAACAGCCGTGGTCCGTTTGAGTGTCTGTTCGCCCCCGGCAGCATTAAAAAAAGTCAGCCTGGCATGGCTCTGCTCATCACCAATCTGCTCTATCAGGCCCGAGGCCACGACTTGCAGGTCAGGGAGTCCAAAGAGCTGAAATTTTAATGAGGACGAACCGGCATTTAACACCAGTATTTTCATTTTTCAGCCTCCTGTGCCTGGATGGCGGTGATGGCTACGGTATTGATGATATCGGGCACCAGGCAGCCGCGGGAGAGATCATTGACCGGTTTATTGAGCCCCTGCAATACCGGCCCGATGGCCACGGCACCCGATGAACGCTGTACCGCCTTGTAGGTGTTGTTGCCGGTATTGAGATCGGGAAAGATAAAGACCGTAGCTTTCCCCGCCACCTCGCTGTCCGGCATTTTTTTGCTGGCCACCGTGGCATCGATAGCGGCATCGTACTGAATAGGGCCATCGAGCTTCAGATCAGGCCTGCGCTGCCGGGCTATCTCCACACCCTTTCTGACCTGATCCACATCAGCTCCGGCCCCGGAAATACCGCTTGAGTAGGAAAGCATGGCCACCACCGGCTCAATGCCAAACATCTCCGCTGTTTTCGCCGAGCTGATCGCAATTTCGGCAAGCTGTTCAGAGTTCGGATTAGGATTAACCGCACAGTCGCCATAGACCAGCACCCGGGTCTCCATGCACATCAAAAAAACTGAAGAGACAAGCAGGACATCGGGCGGGGTACCGATAAACTGAAAAGCGGGTCGGATGGTGTGAGCCGTAGTGTGGGCTGCCCCGGATACCATACCGTCGGCCATATCCTTGTGCACCATCATGGTTCCAAAATAACTGACATCACGCAGTGTATCAGAGGCCATGTCCATGGTGATACCCTTGCGTTTGCGGAGTTCAAAAAAGGTCTCGCTAAACTCTTCATGCAATGGAGAAGTTTGCGGATCAATATAGTTTACACCGTCAAGTTTCAGGCCAAGGGTTGCTGCCCGGGAACGCAGTTTGCTCTCCCTGCCTAAAATGGTCAAATCGACCACATCGCGCAGCCGTAGTATTTCTGCAGCCTGCAGGATACGGTCGTCGTCTCCTTCCGGCAGCACGATATGTTTGCGAACCTGTCGGGCCCGCTGAAAAAGCGAATACTCAAACATCAGCGGCGACATGGTGGAGGAGGCCGTGACCCGAATTTCCTCTTCCAGGGCCGGGATATCGACATTGGCCTCAAACATGCCAAGGGCCCGGGCAATCTTGCGCTCGTTGTCCGGACGCAGCTTTCCTTCTACTGCTGCCGCATCCATGGCCGTTCGATAAGTATCGCCGGCAACGCGGTAGATGGGAATGGCCAGTTCATCAACCCCTTCAAGCAGCTGTACAACAGAAGGTGCCGGAATCAGGCCGCCGGAGAGCAGCATACCGACCGGAGATGGATAATTTTTTGAGGCAATGGCACTGATGGTGGTGAGGATGATATCGGACCGATCACCCGGGGTAATGATCAGGTCATCTTCTTCAATGTAGTCAAGAAAGTTGGCCGGCCCCATGGCCGCCACTTTTATACCGCGTACGTTCCGCTTAAGTCCCTCTTTCGGCCCGCTGAACCAGACACCATGCAAGGCTTCAATAATCTCCTCCATGGTGGGATTACCCAGGCTTTCCACCTCGGGCAGCAGATCAATGGGGATGCCGGTATCGCACTGCTTGCGCAACTGTTGCTCCGCCTCGTCCAGAATCCCGGGATTGACCCGGTTGACCAGCACGGCAAGCAGAGGGCACTGCAGCTGGCGGAAGGTTTTTTCCGCCACCCGGATATTTTCCAGCAATTCATCAATTGACCTGCCGTATCCGGATGAGACATAGAGTGCAGGGGTACCCAGCTCTCTTGCTATACGGATGGAGATATCATAGTCAAAGGCATCGGACAGGTGTGTAATGTCCGGCCCTTCACAGAGGAGAAAATCACACTGTTCTTCCGCCTTCTTGAAGTTGGCAACGATCTCACGAAAGAGACGGCGCTCCTCGCCGCTAGCGATCCATGCTCTGGCCTGGTCATGGGTGACACCAATCATCTCGGCCGGTTGTTGAACAAAATTAAAACGGCTGGAAAGCAAATGAATATGTCGGTCTTCCTCTGCCGGTACAGGTGAGATTGAGCGGAAGAAACCGAGACGATCAACCCGGCGGGATAGCATTTCCATCAGCCCGAGTGTGATAACCAGTTTACCGCTGTTTGCTTCCAGGCTCGCTATATAAAGACTTTCTGCCATTTTTTTCTCCGTAACTTACTTAAGTTTATAACTTATCCGACAACCACATAGGCAATTTTCATGGGCCCATGTACGCCTTTCACATGCACCAGCTCTATGTCTGCGGTGGAACTGGCGCTTGAGACAAAGTTGATGGAACTGGGCAGGGGAGCCTTCTGTTCTTTTAGAAAGGCCAAACCCTGGGTAAGCCGCGGACGAAGGTCTACAGTCCTTAGCACGGTGATTG
>JAYEKB010000025.1:0-5985 GCA_034660835.1 Thermodesulfobacteriota bacterium | reverse complement strand
TCGGCCTCGCAGATCTCCATAATCCGGCCGCCATACATGATGATGACCCGATCGCAGAATGAAGCCACCAGACTGAGATCATGGCTGATAAAGATAAGCCCCATACCGCGACTGGTCACCAGGTCATCAAGCACAGCCAGCAGTTGCAGCTGCACGGTCACATCAAGGGCCGAGGTGGGTTCATCGGCAATGAGCAGGTCCGGTTCGGTGATGAGCATCATGGCAATCATGATCCGCTGACCCATACCGCCTGAGACCTCGTGGGGATACTGCTGCAACACTCTTTCGGGATTACGGATCCGGACAGCCTCAAGCATTTCCAGACTTTTCTGCAAGGCAGTCTTTTGAGAAATTTGCTGATGCGTCCGACAGGCCTCACTGATCTGTCTGCCGATTTTCATCACAGGATTAAGGGAAAATTTGGGATCCTGCATGACCATGGAAATACGGCTGCCCCTGATTTTCCTCCAGGTACGCTTGTCTGCATGCAAAAGATCCAGGCCATCAAAGTTGATGCAATCAGCCTGCACCTCTCCCGGTGGCCGCACTAGACCAAGAATGGCTCGACCGGTAACCGACTTGCCGGAACCGGACTCTCCCACAATTCCCAATTTCTCCCGCCCCATGGCAAAGCTGAGTCCGCGCACCGCCTGCACCGTCTGCCTGCGGCTGGGAAAGCTGACATGCAGATTTTCAACTTTAAGAAGAGTGGTCATCACTGTCCACCTGCCTTGGGATCAAGAACATCACGCAACCCGTCACCGAGCAGGTTAAAACCAAAGCTGACAATAAAAATGGCTATGCCGGGAATTGTGGCCACCCACCACTGGTCGAGCATAAACTGACGGCCGCTTGAAATCATGGCGCCCCATTCCGGCAACGGCGGCTGGGCACCAAGCCCCAGGAAGCCGAGTCCGGCCGCAGTGAGGATAATTCCAGCCATGTCCAGGGTCACCCGAACGATCAAAGACGACAGACACAGTGGAATGATATGGCCCCAGATCAGCCGGATCGAACCTGCCCCCTGCAGACGGGCGGCGGCAATGAAATCCGAACCCCTGATAGTAATGGTTTCAGCGCGGGCGATACGGGCATAGGGCGGCCAGGCAGTGATGGCAATGGCAATAACGGCATTTTCAATGCCCGGCCCCAGGGCGGAAACAAAGGCCAGGGCAAGAATTAACTTGGGAAAGGCAAGAAAGATGTCAGTGATACGCATCAAGACGGTATCAATGAAGCCACCGGCAAAACCGGCCACCGTGCCCACCAGCAGACCAACAGGAGCTGCAATGACGGCAACAAGCAGGACCACGTACAAGGTCAAGCGGGAGCCGTACAGGATACGGGAAAATACGTCCCGTCCCAGCTGGTCGGTACCGAACCAGTGCGTACTGCTCATGGGTTCCAGCCGGTGAGTCAAATCGGTAATATTGGGACCATACGGGGCAAGAATCGGCGCAAAAATTGCGACAAGCAGCAGTCCCAGAATAATGACAAGTCCTGTTACGGCAAGTTTATTTTCCGTAAAGGTCAGCCAGCCCACATAGGCCCTGCCAAGTCGTGCCTGGTTGCGGGAGCGGGGTGCCGGTGACAACAGCCAGCCTCGCAGGTTGGAGTTTGTGAGATTGCGCTCCTGTTGCATCATCTCAGCCTTTTCGCCTGTAGCGGATTCGTGCACGGGGATCAAATAACTTGTACAGCCAGTCAGCCAGCAGGTTAATACTGATAAAGACCCCGCCTACCACGATAGTAGCACCAAGAACCGCATTCATGTCGGCACTGAGCAGTGACTGAGTGAGGTAAAAGCCAAGACCGGGCCAGGCAAAGACCATCTCTGTCAGCACCGATCCTTCCAGCAGGTTGGCATAGCTGAGCGCAACAACCGTTATCAGGGGGATACGCACATTGGCAAGGGCATGACCCCAGATAACCCGCCATTCGGCAAGGCCCTTGACTCTGGCGGTGGTAACATATTCCTGGCTCAACTGTTCCAGCATGAAACTTCGCGTCATGCGGCTGATATATGCGGTGCTGTAATAACCGAGAATGGCTGCCGGCAGCAGAAGATGGCCAAGTGCGTTGGCAAAGATCGTCCATTCTCCGGCCATTGCCGTGTCAATAAGGATCACACCGGTAACCGGGCTGACAATACCGTCATAAAACACGTCGAGACGACCCGGACCGGGTACAATTCCAAGCTTACCGTAAAATATCAGCAATCCCGCAAGGCCAAGCCAGAACACCGGCACGGAATAGCCGAACAGACTGAGTACCCGCAAAATATGGTCAGGCCACCTGCCCTGGTACACTGCGGCGATCACGCCAAAGGGAATACCGAACAGAATACCCATCAGGGTGGCAACAGTGGCAAGTTCCAGGGTGGCGGGAAAAACCCGGACAATATCTTTGGCCACAGGATTGGCGGTCAGGACCGACATTCCCAGATCACCATGAAGCACCTTGCTTATGTAGACAAAAAACTGCTGATAGAGCGGCAGGTGCAGGCCAAGCTCGATGCGAACCCGTTCATACACCTCTGGTGATGCCCGGTCACCGACAGCTGCCAGTACCGGATCAATGGGAACAACCCGGCCAATGATAAAGGTGACAAACAGCAGGCCGAGAAAGGTAAGTGCTACAGAAAAAAGGATGGCCGGAATTTTATATCCTATTCCGGCCATCCATTTGTGTTGTGACATTAAATCTTTATTTTGGTAACAGATTCAGCACAGGTTTCATAGTCTCCGGTGAATCTGTTACGTTATTTATAAGGACTAAAAAAACAGAAAAATCAGTCCTTGGTTACAAAGCGATAAAAATTACTGTCAAAGCTGGGGCCAAGGATAAACTCCTTAACATCGGTCCGTTCGGCCGCGACCTCGATCTCCTGGAACATAATGACAAAGGGGGATATCTTCTGGTGCTCGCGCTGGGTCTTCAGATACATCTGGCCACGCTTCTCCGAATCTCTCTCCATGACGGCCGCATCGGTTTCCTTGCTCATCTCGGGAAGGTCCCAGGCATTACGCCAGGCAAGGGGCTTGGCCCTGGCATCATCGGAGTTATCCACGTTCCAGGCAAAGGTTGAGGCATTGGTCTGCGGATCCTGATAATCAGGTCCCCATTTGCCTATATATATCTGATGGTTACGGGCACGGTACTTGGTCAGGGCCTGTTTGCCGTCCATGGGGATAATCTCGACTTTGACATTTGCCTTGGCAAAAGAGGCCTGGATGGCCTGGGCCATATCCATGGTGGGTGAGGTATTTCGGGTATCCATACTTAATGTCAGGCCATCAGCATATCCTGCTTCTGCCAGCAGTTTTTTCGCCTTGTCAACATCCAGCCTGTAAGGCTTCTCATCAAGTGCTCCAAGAAAACCCTGAGGCAGATAGGCCTGATGCACGACCATGGTACCACGAAGAATGGTGTTAACCATAGCCTCATAATCAACAAGGTACTTCAGGGCCTCGATAACCTTGGGATTACTCAGGGCCTTGTCTTTCTGGTTCAGGCCAAGATACCAGATACCGCCTTTTGGCTGGGCATGAAGCTTGACGTCTTTATTATCTTTTAAGCCGTCTAACTGGTCCGGACCAAGATCACGGGCAATATCAACATCGCCTTTTTCAAGCAACAGCCGCTGGGTAGCTGCTTCGGAAATCTGGCGGATAATAACCCGTTTCATCTCCGGGGCTCCATCCCAGTATTTTTCATTAGCATCCAGACTGAGCAGCTCTGCAGCTTTCCAGGTGTTTAACGCAAAAGGGCCGGAACCGGCATAGTTGGTCTTGAGCCAGCCATAGCCGAAATCGCCGTCTTTTTCATGCTCAAGCACTACCTTTTTATCAACAACCGATCCCACTGTAGAAGTCAGGCAGTAAAGAACAAAGGTTGGTGCATAGGGTTTGTCAGTCTCAAAAACCACGGTCTCTGCATCAACGGCACGAATCTTGTCTTTAACGTTTTCTGCGGTAAAACCAAATTGAGCCAGGATAAAAGCAGGAGATTTGTTTAGGCTGATAACCCGCTGCAGAGAAAAAGCAACATCGTCAGCAGTCATAGGATTACCGGAGGCAAAGGAGACGCCTTTCCTGATTGTAAAGGTAAAGGTTTTACCATCCTCAGAAACGGTCCAGCTTTCGGCCAGGACACCAAAAATTTTTGAGACATCTTTGACATCATAGCCAATGAGCCGATCGTAGGCATTGGCAGCATACTCGGCACCGGAAAATTCAAAAATTTCCGCCGGATCAAGGGTGATGATATCATCGATCTGGCCTGCCATCACCAACATATCCTTTGGTGTTTTCGCAAGCGCCGGGCTGCAGGCACACAACACCAATACCAACATCAAAAGACAAATCTTTTTCATGCTTTTCCTCCCTGTTAATAAAAAAATATCAAACTCCTTGGTGACACTATTCATTGTCGTTACTTACTAACCAATGAAATGTCAATGGAATAGTCCAGGGCGCAGAGGTTGCACATGGACAGAAATGCTTTCTTATCCGTCACGCAGCCTTTCTGTATTGAATCAAATCCAACTCTCCCTTGACAACGCACACGACAAGAACCATAATGAAACCATTAGGGAACTCAACCTTAAGAGGGGTGTCAATATGCCAAGTATAACTGTCAAAAATATTCCAGATCACGCTTACAAAATACTCAAGCAGGTTGCCACAATCAATCATCGAAGTATTAACAGTGAGATTATCTGCCTAATCGAAAAGGCAACATTAAGTAAACCTTTTCACCCAGAACAACATCTTGCCTTAGCTAAACGCTCCAGAGACAAAACAAAAAAAATCCTTCTAACCAATGATATCCTGCAAGCAGCTAAAGAAGAAGGACGCCCATGATCGTTGTAGATACCAATATTATAAGTTATTTTTACCTCAACTCTGATTACTCACAAATTGCTGAACAATCATTTAAAAAAGACCCTATATGGTCTGCGCCATTACTGTGGAAAAGTGAATTCCGAAATGTACTGACATTTTATTTTAGAAAAAGAATAATTACACTGTCTGAGGCAATTGAAATTTTTGAATGTGCAGAGGAATTATTAAAAGAAAATGAATATGAAATAAATTCAATGCAGGTTTTAAGCTTATCATACTCAAGTGGTTGCTCTGCCTACGATTGTGAATTTGTCAATCTGGCAAAAGATCTTGATGTTCTTCTTGTCACTCAAGACAAAAGAGTACTCCACAACTTTCCAGAAACAGCAATATCTATGAGTCAATTCCTTGAAAAACACTGAAATTGCTGGAAACAGCAAAAAATAGAGAACGTACCCCTGTTTCCCTATTTTTTACTAGGCAATGGCCACGTGAATAGCAAAACGGATCGTGCTATTGTTTCCAAATCTTAGTTTTCCTCAGGAAGAATAATCAGCTCTTTGGGATGGAAATGAAGGAAAACCTGATCACCGGCTTGAAACCGGCTGCCGGTGGCTGTTGCAGTGGTGAAAATTTTGCCTATGGCAGTCTCGATATTGTATTCAATAACCGGCCCCATATACGCACTTTGCAGTATTGTTCCTGCCAGTTCCGTTGTCGGATCACCCTCTTTTTTGAGCATGAACATCTCCGGCCTCAGGGAGAGTTTGATGGCTCCTTGTCGCGTTGTCTCGTCGCAGTCTGGAAGATCAATAACGGCCTCACCAAGCTTAATCCTGAATGTAGCACCGTTTTTTTCAAGCACTGCATCAACAATATTTGATTCACCGATAAAGTTGGCAACAAAAGCGGACTGGGGACGGCGGTACAGATCCCTGGGCGAACCCTGCTGTTCGATACAACCATCGCGCATGACCACGACTTCATCGGAAACCGACAGGGCCTCTGCCTGGTCATGGGTCACGTAAATAGTGCCAGAACGAAAAGCCCTTTTTTCACAGCTGTACGGTCTATTTGAGAATAATTCTCGATGAGAGTTTCAGTAATAACTCTTTTTACCTGCCAGCCTGCCCTCAGC
>JAYEKB010000024.1:18267-21479 GCA_034660835.1 Thermodesulfobacteriota bacterium | reverse complement strand
TGCGGCGGTTGCCGGTGCGGCGGCAGCGTCTGTTTTCGGCGCGGGTAACATCATCTGGTTTTCCATCTTTTTTACCCTGGCCATCCTGTTACTTTCCGAAATTCTTCCCAAAACCATAGGGGTTGAATTCAACCGGACCCTGGCGCCTTATATTGCCCGGCCCCTGCAATGGATGGTCATTGTACTCAAACCCATTATCCTGGTGTGCCAAGCCGTTACCCGGCTTATTCCCAGGAAAAACAGCTCCCTGGTCTCTGCTGAAGAGCTGACTACCATAGCCCGGCTGAGCAGAAAATCCGGTGAAATTGAAAAAGATCAGGAGCAGGTTATCGCCAACATCCTGGACCTGCGCGACAAAACCGTACGCCAGGTAATGACCCCGAGGACTGTGACCTTCAGCCTGAGCAAGGAGATGACCGTAGCGGATGCAGCGAAACTCAAAGAAAAATGGCATATCCACAGCAGGGTACCGATTTTCGGCAGGAACACCGACGATGTGGTCGGCATCGTGCTCAGCTACGAAGTGATGATGGCAGCAGCAGACGACAAACATGACCTCAAACTTGAAAAAATCATGCAACCGGTCCACTTTGTGCCTGAAACAGCACCACTGAACAAGGTGTTCATCGATTTTTTTGAAAAGCAGCAGCATTTGTTCGTGGTTGTTGATGAATACGGCAGTGTTACAGGGGTCATCAGCATGGAGGATGTCATTGAAGAGATCATGGGGAGGGAAATAGTTGACGAATCCGACCGGACACAAGACATGCGTGCCCTGGCCCGGAAAAGCAAGCCCGGCCAGATGAAGCCGAAGTGACCTGACGGAAACACAAAGCTGGGTTAGAAGCTATTGAAAATTTGGAGAAAATTTGGGTCGAGTAGAGCACTGATTCGGTAGGATTCCTTTGGCTCTTTTAATGACGCCTCGCCGCACGCGGCTACTACGTGCTCCAGAGTCCTTTTCTTCTTCAATGCTCCCTCATCAAACCGTGCATACGGTTCTCCCATAATTCATCTTCCAACTTACGCAAAAATACAATCTCCCCTTCTCCTTCCCTAATGGACTCAAAACTCACACCGTCAATCCCTGGTGCGCCCTTATTTGCCCGAACAAGGTGGTAAGCATGACTCAGGATGTCGGCTCGGTACACCTCATACAGGGATCGGACTCAATCCTTATTGGTTCGGCGTCTTTTTGCCGTTTCTTTTTTTTATCGTTGAACTTGGGGAACTTGGTGGTTCAGCGCCAGGGTATAGGCATCCTCATATTGTTGTTCAAAACAATCTATTCAACTCCAGCAATATTCATACGGTCGTAATTTGTGCGCTCACTTCTAACCTGAAAAGAGGCCTTTCTCCGGGCAATGTGGTATTAAAAAAAGGTGAAGCTAACCTCCCAAAGAAAAGCGTTGTAAATATAACTCAAATTTATACCGTAGATAAAATTGATCTTTTTGAAAAAATAGGCAAGGTAAACAGCGAAAGGTTAGAAGAGATACTACTTGGCATACAACTACTTACAGAACCAAGAGAGCTATAAGTAGAGGGCAACCCGTCAATGCACAATCGGGTAGCCAGGGGTTTTTCTCTCCCAGCCCCCACAACACCCCTGCATGCAGCTCCGCACAGGGCGTTTCATTAATGTTATCAATTATTGATTGAATTTTCCCTGAAGATTATGTTCACCCATAATTCCATTATTGTTGATATTAGTAGCGATGAACACATCGAAAATACAACGAATGCAATAAGACTTCCTCTCCACAAACGGTTCACTCTTTATCCAATCACAGTTGAAATATTTTTTACAGAAAAAACAAGCCCCGGTACACAGTGGTCAATAATACCTTATCCCAATTAAGCAAGGTGAGGCTAAGGCTTTTGCCAGCCGATCAATCCCCATAAAAGGCTGAGCAAGCCGATGGTAGTAATTCCTGCAGCCGACCAGCAGACAGCAGTGATACCGCCAAACTCCCAGAGAGCTCCACCCACAAGAACTCCAATCATCCTGCCAATACCAGCAGTAGCATAAAAGCCCGCCATCATTGTTGCCCGTGCTTCCGGCAGGAGTTCAGTGCTCAATGAAAAACTGGTTACTATGGATATCTCAAATGTGAGGAAAACACAGAACATCCCTACCATTGCCAGTGGCAGGCTCCGGCCGATGATCGGCAACAGGATGTAGGCACAAACTGTGAGGCTCAGCCCGATGACGATAGATCGCTTCAGTTCAATCCGGTCAGCAAAGAGGGCGGTCAGCGATTCGCCGAGCAACTCAGCACAGCCTATTGCGACAGTGCTGAACCCGAGTGTGACGATACTTACCAGAAAGGCCTGCTCAAACCAGGCGCCGTAGACAACAAAAAGACTGTCGTTGGCAAGCGAAATCCAGAACCCGAAGGCAAGCATTCCCACAGCAGGCCTACTCTGAATGAGTTGTTTAAAAGATAGCAGAAAAGATACCTTTTCTTTTGTCTGGACAGGGTTCTGCCTGTCAGGAGGAAAGGTCCAGCCAAGGATGACCCAGCCAATACCACCCAGTAGCGCCATGATAGAAAACGAAATCTGGAGACCGCCATGTTCGATAATCAGGGCGAGCGCTGGAATACCGATCAGGGTGCTGCCGGCCCAGGATATCTCGATTATGCCGATAACCCGAGCACGCTTTTCAAAGGGTACCGTGTGGCCGACGAACGCCAGGATGGCAGGATCAAATAGGGTTTTGCCAAAACTTGCCAGGACCAGTCCAAGGAATACAGGCCAATAATCGGGAACCAGGCCGCAGATCAGCATACCGATAGCAAGCACACTGACACCGGCTCGCATCATAAAGCGGTAGCCGATACGGTCAGTCAGGGGACCGCTGAACAAGCCGAGCAGAGAGACGGCCTGGGTGGTGGCGATAATTGAGGTAATGGCAGAGAGCGGAACATCGAGCCCTCTGCTGACGACCGGGGCAAACGGGTAGATAAAACGACGCCCGGTGTTGAGCAGCAACTTCAACAGCATCGCGATGATTATCTGGTTAACGGGCCTTGATTTCATGGTAATTCATTTACTCCGGGTAAAGGCCTGCTGCCTGAACTTTATGCCGGAGAAAAAAAATTAGGAAAAAGAGACCCGGTTGATAGCAGCCGGTCGGAGCGGCACTGTCCGGTGGTACTCCACTGCAGGTTTACCAAAGACCATCACATAACCGAGATGGTGGTCGG
>JAYEKB010000024.1:16614-18167 GCA_034660835.1 Thermodesulfobacteriota bacterium | reverse complement strand
TTTATGCCGGAGAAAAAAAATTAGGAAAAAGAGACCCGGTTGATAGCAGCCGGTCGGAGCGGCACTGTCCGGTGGTACTCCACTGCAGGTTTACCAAAGACCATCACATAACCGAGATGGTGGTCGGCAGGAACGCCCAATTCTGCTGCCAGGTCCGGTATCAGATCGACAAAGGCCCTTTTGGCCAGCCCATCCCAGACCGTACCCAGACCCAGGCTATGCGCAAACAGTTCAAAATAGGAAAGCGCAATAATGCAATCCTGTTCAGGACAGGGGCAGTTCTTTGGGGCGGATGTAATGATCAAATGGGGTGCACCCCGAAACAGAGTGTCTATCCCCTTCTTCTGCCAGAGTTTGACGAACCCGGCAAAAAAACCGAGGTGTTCAGGCAGACTGTCGGTACGAACAAGTTCGGCCAGCCTGTCCATAACAGCTGCACGCAATCTGTTCATAACTTCCCTGTCGTCCACCACGGTAAACAAGACACCCCTGGCGTTGACACCGGTGGGGGCCTGCCATGCTACCTGGAGAAGCCGCTCCATCACTGCCGGCTCAATACTCTCATCCTGATAACTGCGGGTCGACCGACGTCCCCGTATCAAAGCCTCCATCTGATCTGCTTCAGGAAGCATATCTTCCATCTCCAGACAGTCTTCAAAAGTGAAGCCGTCGATGGATACAGCACCGGTGGGACAAACGGTCAGACAATGCAGGCAGTGAATACACATGGACGCCCGGTCTGAAATCACTGCCGGTGTACCCTCTTCCATGGTCAATACAAGTAACGGACAATCGTCGACACAGGATTCACAGCTGATACATTGTTCTTGATCCACTGAAAAATTTACCAATTCCATATCCTCTCCTTTGTCATTACTATAGATCTATGCAATTGAATTGATACCTGAAAAAAGCACAAAACATCAGGAAGGTGGGCACCAATGAAGGAATGACATCTTGAATCAATTCATATGCGACGCACTATTAAGGAACTGTAAAAAAATGTCTATCAACTATCTCTAGCTATAACACCGGCAGCGGGCGTAAGAGCCGTAGGTTTACTTGCTCTTTTCACAGCTGTGATTCAATAGGCAGCCAGCCGGCAACGGAGAGCATAAAACGTTGCCAGAGTGACGCATAAGGGTCGGTGGTATATACTTTTTCCTCCCCATCCCTGACGGTTATCCAGCGGATCAGGTCTACACTGTCCTCTACTTCATCCTGCGGAATAAGTTCAAGGTGAAAAGCACCTTTGCTGCTTAACTGATCAAAATTTTCTGCCATGGGGCGAGCCAGGGCAGGTGATTTAAACAGGATGCCAATCTCCGTGTTCTCATAAATTGAACGGGGATCAAAATTAAACGAGGTGACAAACATCGCCTGCCT
Source organism: Thermodesulfobacteriota bacterium (assembly GCA_034660835.1). Taxonomy (GTDB): domain Bacteria; phylum Desulfobacterota; class Desulfobulbia; order Desulfobulbales; family Desulfobulbaceae; genus Desulfobulbus_C. The sequence goes on along the minus strand of JAYEKB010000024.1, from coordinate 16,781 downwards.
GTCAAGAATAAACGTTTTGGCATGCAGACTTGATTTGCCGGAACCTGAACCGGTGGCTTTTTTCTTTTCCTTTCGTTCCTCAGGTGTCATTTTTTTATCCAGCTCGTACAGCTCAATACCGGCACGCAGCATTTCTCGACGGTACCTGGCATAGCCGGCATGAACCA
>JAYEKB010000024.1:0-16514 GCA_034660835.1 Thermodesulfobacteriota bacterium | reverse complement strand
GAACCTGAACCGGTGGCTTTTTTCTTTTCCTTTCGTTCCTCAGGTGTCATTTTTTTATCCAGCTCGTACAGCTCAATACCGGCACGCAGCATTTCTCGACGGTACCTGGCATAGCCGGCATGAACCAAAATCACATCGTTAGATGACAGCGAATTGGTCAATATCCGCACCCGAACGCCACGTTTTCGAAGTGCTTTCAGAAAATCAACACCTTTCTTTCCCGGAACAAAATAGGCGGACAGGATAACCAGTTCTTTCTGCGTCTTTTCAAGATACTTGAAAAGGCGGGGAACAAGATAATTTTCCTCTGATTGCACCGTATCACTGATCTTCTCAGGCTTGTCAGCAATGAGTACAGCCTCCCCCCATTTATATTTTACTGTCCCGGCTTTGATACGGGCGACAAGATCAGAACCTTTCAGGGCCTTCACATAATCTGATTCCTTCTCCTCTTCAATCAGAGCATCCCAGCGGGGACGCAACTCATCCAGCGTTTTCCCTGTCAACTCCCTCTTCAACGTACTGATAGGATAGGACAGCTCGCTGTTCCAGTATTCATCAAATGAAGAAGATACCTCTTTCACCACCGGCCCAATTGTCACTACATCCAGATCGCCAAAGGCCAGATCAGGGTCAGCCGCAAAATACTCGTTACCGATATTACGCCCCCCGACAATGGAGATACTGTTGTCCACGGTGAATGATTTATTGTGCATCCGCCTGGTCACACTGCCGAACCTGCTCAGGAACTGAACACTGCGCATCAATCCCCGGGTGAATGGATTAAATATCCTGATCTCAATATTAGGGTGACTGTCCAGGGTCGCAATGGCCTGGTCCCTGCCCTCTAATCCCATATCGTCAAGCAACAGTCGCACCCGCACGCCCCGGTCTGCAGCCTGCAACAGCTGATACGCCAGCAGCCCGCCGACAAGGTCATCGTGAAACAGGTAGTACTGGACATCAAGGCTCCGTTCGGCAACACTTGCGAGTATTATCCGGGCAACAAAGGCATCAAGCCCGTTACCCAAAAGCACAAACCCGGACTTGTCCGGATGCTGCCCGGCCTTGTCAGCCACGGCCCGGCCAAGCATGGTGCCCGAAACATCCTGCAGAGCCATCGATGATATCTGCTCTGAATTTTCAGGCAATGATGCACAACCACCAGTGATAAGCAGCAGTGACAGGATGAAAAAATGAAACAGGTGACAATAGGGGCGGAACTCTCGTATTTGAACCACGTAATTCTCCATTAAAAATCGGATTGTGAACGATATATTTTCAATTCAGCAGTCAGCCAGTCTGCGGTTTTCATCTCCTTGTCGTTGCAGATAATCATATATGGCCTACCGGAAATACTGCTTCCGGTTGCAGCACCTTTAATGAAGTCTTCAGTGCTTTTAATCCGCTTCTTCAAGTAATTATATTTCTTTTCAATATGTTTTACAGCCTCTTTCGGGTCATGACGACTGCCATTACGAACAAAGATACAATCAGAGGTTTCAATAAAGTTGAGCAAGTGGCTTATCTCCTCCTGCATGGACCCGAAAGCGGTCACAGGCGGAAAACACACACCAAACACAAACAGTACACTCAACAGTTTATGGATAGATTTATTCATCTGATATTCTCCAAAACATATCACCAGCCAGACGGAAGGTAACCCGCATGGGATTATGATCCGAGATTGTCAGCGGCAGGGCAACAGACTCTATTGGTTCCAGGCCTCGATAAAAAACATGATCCACGACATGGCCGAAAAAGGTCTTCCTGCCGTCCACTGAAAATTGTACGGATTCAGCACCCAGTGCATCAGCAAAATGCTGAATAATAAGCTGCCGTTCATCACTCCAGGAATTAAAATCACCGGCAATGAGCAGAGGACCCTGATGCTGATTTATCAAGTCAAAAGCATTTCTCAGCTGCTCACGATAGGCTTTAGTGGCAACGGAAAAATTAACCATGTGCATATTGGCCAAAAGCAATGTTTCGGTGGTACCGGCAATAGGATAGCGGCTGATCAACACCGTTTTCGGCACAACAATAATCGGTTCAGCAACCCGGAAGGAACAGAAAAAATCAGGTTGTACCCTGGAGGCGGTTAACACCCCGGTATGGACCTCCGATTTTGTAAAGGCGCTGGCGAGGGTCCAGCCGCCACCATACTCATCACTGAGAAGGTCGCGCAGATCCGAAGTCAGCACCCCCTCTTGCAAAGTCAGCAGATCGACACCACTTATCATGCATTGCAATTCCTGTAACCATTGCAGCCCGGTTTCCTTATGAGCGTTCCAGTTAAGCAGGACAATCCACTCGGGATCAAGACCATCTGTCTGCGATGCCGCATCAATGTACCTGTCCGGCAGTACAGCGTTTTCACAGAGACACTCACCATTTACACTGCAGATATACCCATCCTGTTCCACTATAAAATGGCTGGCCGGGATACTGACACAGCCTGAAAGCAGCAACAGGACTGCACAACAAATTTTTGCCTTATGCCGGCCCAACATTCCACTTATAGCTTCCACCGATTCCCTTGGCCTTATACCTGATTTCAAAATAACTCGACTTGACGAATTATCTGTCCTATATTTAAAACTTTAACATAGTACTCAATAGATACATTTTTTCCCTGTAAATCTGCCCGGGTCGAATATATGCTCTGTAAAAGAACGCTGCTCCGTGTTCTCTGCTTTTTGTTTATTACTGTGCCATCGGCTGCTTCTGCAACAGATACTCCATCATTGCCCGCAGTGTGGACAGTCCAGGAGGCTGTCGGTTTTGCCCTGGATAACAGCCCGGATGTACGTATCGCCCTGCAGCGAATCAAGGGTGCCCAGGCAGCCGTTGTTGCAGCCCAATCCGCCTACTATCCCAGTATCGGGCTCAGTGCCGGTTACGGACGTACCAACAATCCCATGTACTCCTTCGGCAATATCCTTAACCAGGGACAGTTCACCCAGGATATTGATTTTAACAATCCCGGTACCAGTGATAATCTCAACATGACCGGTTCAGTACAGTATCGTTTCTATAATGGAGGAAGTGACGAAGCCGGTGTCAGAGCTGCCAGAGCCGGCGAACAGGCCGTCCGTTTTGAACAGGAAGCAATTTACTCCAGGCTCGGCTTTGAAGTTGTCAGGAGCTTTTATTCCATTGTCCAGGCCGAAGAAAATGTCCAGGCTCGGGAATCGGCCCTTAAGGCTATTGAGGTATCCCTGCAGACAGCCCAGGCACGATTTGATGCCGGAGACCTGCTGAAAGCAGACCTGCTCAACCTGGAAGTCCAACAATCGCGGGCCGCAGAAAACCTGATCCTGGCCCGACACGGCCTTGAACTGGTCAGACGCGGATTTCTTAACCTGCTTGGTCTCAAACAGGGCTCAGCAAAAATTGATACGGCTCAGCAGGCGAGACAGGCTGTTCCGGAAAATCCGACCTACGAGCAACGGCCGGAACTTACCCGACTCAACGCTCTGTTTGAGGCGGCAGAGGCCAAAGTACGTCAGGCACGTGGCGGCTACTACCCTTCGGCCGACCTCTTTGGTTCTTACCAGGTGGACAAGGGCTTTGAGTTTGATGAAGGGTCCGGCAACTCCTGGATAGCCGGAGTCAAGGTAAATTATAACCTGTTCAATGGTCACCGGACTTCTGCGGAAATTAACCGGGCAACAGCAGAACTTGCGGAAATTCGCGAACAGAGACAGAAGCTTGAGCTGGCCTTTAACTATGAAATTGAGCAGGCCTCCCTGGCGTTCAAGCAGGCAGAAGAGCGCTTACAGGTAACGAAAAAAATGGTGGAACAGGCCATTGAAAGTGGCCGCCTCTCCCGGGAACGGTTCAAGGAGGGAGTTACCCTTGCCTCAGACCTCATTGAAGTGGAAAACAGGTTGACCGATGCCCGGGTGCACAACCTGATGGCAAAGGCGTCCCGTCGGATTGCCATCGCCGATTTGCGCAGGGCAGCAGGGCTTGGCCAATTTGAATAAATGTTCGTTCTGAGCCGGGAGACAGATTAATTTTCACCAAAAAGAAGTGAAAAAAAATCTGTCCCCTCAGTTTCGAAACTCCGAAATGTCCAATGTCAGGCAGAAATAACAACGTATACAAAAACTCGAACTCCATATCCACTATGAAAAATAAAAAAACTATCCTCGTATGCTGCCTGAGCGTCCTGCTCACGGCCACGAACGGATTGAGCGAAGAAAAGCAACACGCCGCTGATCTGCCCAATGTGGCCGTCCATGTGCAGACAGTGCAGGAAAGTTCCAGCCACGCCCAGGTGGAACTGGTGGCAACTATCCAGGCCGTTCAGCAGGCAGCCATTGCCGCCAAGGTTACCGGCACTATCACTCAGTTGCCCGTTGTGCTGGGATCACGGGTAAAAAGGGGAGATTTGCTGGTCAAGATCAGCGCGGAAGAAATATCCGCCCGGCTTCTGCAGGCACAGGCACAGCTCGGCCAGGCACAACGAAATCTTGCCCGCGAGCAAAAGCTGCTCAAAAAAAATGCCACTACCCCGGAAACTGTTAAATCCATGCAGGATATGTTTGCCGTGGCCCGGGCCTCTGTGCAGGAGGCAAAGGCCATGCTTGCTTATACTGCCATAACTGCGCCCTATGGCGGTGTAATCACAAAAAAAATTGCAAATAGCGGTGACCTGGCCACCCCGGGTACGCCCCTGCTCCAACTGGAAAACGATACCAGGCTGCAGGCGGTCACTGCGATTCCCGAATCACTTATCAATCAGCTTAAGGAAGGAGATGCACTATCCATACAGGTTCCATCAGCCCGAATAACCGTATCCGGTACTGTAGCAGAGATTGCACCCTCTATTGATCCGCTTTCCCGCACCGCTCCGATTAAAATAGATATTGCCTCAGATGCGGCCCTGAAGACCGGCCAATTTGCCCGGGTGATCCTGCCGGTTAATCCGGCCACAACTCTATTTATCCCCGATTCAGCAGTGATCCCTTCCGGCCAGATGGACAAGGTGTTTGTCCTGGAAAAAGGTACAGCGCAACTCCGCCTGGTTCGTATCGGCAGCCGGATGGATGACCAGGTTGAAATTCTGGCTGGACTCTCTGCCGGTGACCAGGTCATTCTTGATAACAATAAACTGCTTGTAAGTGGTCAGCCGGTTACAGTGAGCCAATGAAAGAAAACGATCTGCATCCTGGCTTTGCCGGTAAGCTGGCAGCAGCCTTTATCGACTCCAAGCTGACCCTGATCATCATTGTTGCCTCTATGCTGCTTGGTATGCTGGCGGTTGTCCTGCTGCCGCGTGAAGAGGAACCGCAGATCAAGGTGCCTATGATCGATGTCATGGTCTCCATGCCCGGTGCTACTCCCAGGGAGATTGAAGAACGGGTTTCCATACCCATGGAAAAACTGCTCTACGAGCTGCCCGGGGTCGAGTATATTTACTCCACCTCCATGCCCGGACGGAGCCTGCTGGTTGCCCGCTTCTACGTAGGTGAGAACCTGGAAACCTCTATTGTCCGCTTGAACCAGAAGCTGCAGACCAACTTTGACCGCATTCCGCATGGGGTCTCAAAACCTCTGATCAAGCCGCATACCATTGATGACGTGCCGATTCTGGCGCTTACCTTTCACTCCACTACCTATGACCATTTCACCCTGCGCCGCCTGGCTGCCCAGGTTGATGATGCAATAAAAAGTATCTTTGAGGTGGCAGAAACCACCCTTATCGGCGGTACCAGACGTCAGGTACGGATTTTATTTGATCCCCTCAAGCTGGCGGCCCGCAACCTAAGCGTTGTCGAGCTGATTCCCAGGCTGCAGCAGGCCAACCGACAGACCCTGTCCGGAACGCTACAGTCCATGGATCATGAAATGGAACTCCAGACCGGCACCTTTCTCAGCTCAGCCCGGGAGATTGGTCGTATCGTGGTAGGTGTCTATGGCGGCAAACCGGTCTACTTAGACGAGGTAGCTGAAATTAAAGACGGCCCCGAGGAAGCGGACAACTATGTTCTGTTTGGCAAAGGTAAAGGAACTCCGGAAGAGGCGGCGGTTACCCTCTCTGTTGCCAAACGACCCGGCTCCAATGCCGTGCATGTGGTTGAGACCGTGCTGGCCAAGGTGGAAAGCCTTAAGGGAACCCTGATCCCGGAAGACATTGAGGTCAGCGTAACCCGTGATTATGGGGATACGGCAGCGGAAAAATCCAATGAGCTGCTGCTGCATATGGGTATTGCCGTGTTCGGTGTTGCCGTCCTGATCCTCTTCTTCCTGGGCTGGCGGGAATCGATCATCGTCATGCTGGCCATTCCCTCCACCCTGTCGCTGACCCTGCTCCTTTTTTATCTGTACGGCTACACACTCAACCGCATCACCCTGTTTGCCCTGATCTTCTCCATCGGTATCCTGGTGGACGACGCCATCGTGGTGGTGGAAAATATCGTCCGCCACATGCGGCTGTCCACAAGCCGGGGTAAACCCATGACCCAGGTAGCCCTGGAAGCGGTGGCCGAAGTGGGCAACCCCACTATCCTTGCCACCTGGGCGGTTATTGCCGCCATCCTGCCCATGGCCTTTGTCGGCGGGTTGATGGGCCCGTATATGCGCCCAATCCCCATCGGCGCATCCGCTGCCATGGTCATCTCCATGCTCATTGCTTTTACGGTTACTCCCTGGGCCGCAGTACGTATCCTGAAAAAAGACCACCTGCCGGCACAAGGCACAACTACGCTGGTAGATGATGAAGATCATGCTCCCGATGATTTCTTCACCCGACTGTACCATAAAATTATGGATCCCTTGCTGGCCCGTGGCTCGGCAAGATTTCTGTTCTTTGTGGTTATTATCGGCATGTTGCTTGCTTCCTGTTCCATGTTCTATTTCGGAATGGTCAAGGCCAAGATGCTGCCCTTTGACAACAAGTCGGAATTCCAGGTTATCCTCGACATGCCTGAAGGTTCTACCCTGGAACATACCACCAGAGTAGCCCTGGAAATGGCAGAAGTTGTTGGCGCAGAACCGGAAGTGATCGACTACCAGATCTATTCCGGTGCGGCTTCACCCTTCAATTTTAACGGGTTGGTCCGTCATTACTTTATGCGCGGTGGCCCTACCATGGCCGATATCCAGGTCAACCTGCTGCCCAAGGGCAAGCGGGACAAACAGAGCCATGACATTGCCAAGCGAGTGCGGCCTGCTATTGCTGCCATTGCTGCACAATACGGTGCAGCCGTGGCCGTGGCAGAGGTGCCGCCCGGGCCGCCTGTTCTACAGACCCTGGTTGCCGAAATATACGGCCCCACTGATGCGGCTCGGGTTAAACTGGCAAAGGCGGTAAAAGAAATCCTTGCAACCACGGACGGCGTGGTGGATATAGACTGGTACCGGGAAGAGGATCGGTCAAAGACCATCATCACGGTGGACAAGGAAAAGGCTGCTTTAAACGGTATCTCGGAGGGAGAAATCACCCGCGCCATCCAAATCGGTCTGCATGGGCTTTCCATCGACCTCTTTCATCAACCCCGGGATAAGGAAAAGATCAATTTTGTCCTGCAACTGCCCAAAGCCAAACGGGCTCGCGTGGAGCAACTGCTGAACATTTCACTGCGGCCGGACATGAATCCCCAGGCACCACTGGTGCCCCTGCGCGAACTGGTGCAGATCAGTGAACAACCCATCAACCAGCCAATTTACCGTAAAAACCTGAAACCGGTCATTTATGTTACCGGTGATGTGGCCGGTGCAGCTGAAAGCCCGGTTTATCCCATCCTGGCGATGAATAAAAAACTGGCTGATCTTTCAGGTACAGACTATGGCGGCAGTCAGGAATCAATCACCGTCTACAACCTGATCCAGCCCTTTACCGAGACCCAGCCGTCTATAAAATGGGACGGGGAATGGCATATTACCCTTGAGGTCTTCCGTGATCTTGGCCTCGCCTTCTGTGTAGTCATGATCCTGATATACATGCTGATGGTGGGCTGGTTCAAGGATTACATTACGCCATTGGTGGTGATGGCTGCCATCCCGTTTTCCCTTATCGGCATCCTGCCCGCCCACTGGGCGCTGGGCGCTTTTTTTACTGCCACCTCCATGATCGGTTTCATGGCCGGGGCTGGCATTGTGGTTCGTAATTCCATTATCCTGGTTGATTTTATTGAACTGCGCCGTTCACACGGCCTGCCCCTTGCTGAGGCAGTTGTCGAGGCAGGTGCCGTCCGTTTCCGGCCCATGCTGCTCACTGCGCTTGCCGTTGTAATCGGGGCTTCTGTTATCCTGGCTGATCCCATCTTCCAGGGCCTTGCCATCTCGCTCATGTTTGGAGAAATTGCCAGCCTGCTCATTAGTCGCATGGCAGTTCCGGTGCTGTACTTCATGGTCAACAAACACAAAGAGGTAGCTGACATAGGGTAGATCGATTAAGCAGGCAATTCCATATCGTTGGGTTTCGCTTAATTATTTCTATATCCTCTATTCCAGGATAATTTTACCAGTCCGCAAAACCAGACATATTCAGAAAAACGCTCAACACCAACGCTCAACACCAACCTACACCGACCCTATCAATCATGAAAAAAGTCCGTTCAAGACGAAAAAAAAGAAAGCCCCTTCACTTTGTCGCCACCTGCGGCGCAGGACTGGAAAAACTGGTCAAAGAAGAGATTCTCTCCTTTGGCGGCAATGATCCTAAAACTACGCCTGGTGCGGTCAGCTGGCAATCGACCAACCTGGAATCAGCCTACCGGGCCTGTTTATGGTCCAGGTTTTCCTCCCGCATTTTGCTGCAGCTGGCGCAGTTTGAAGCCGACACCCCGGAAAAACTGTATGAAGAGACCGGCAGGATAGACTGGTCCAAGCATTTCGGCGGTAATACCACCTTTGCCGTTTACTGCACACTGGTCAAGGCAGAGCTTTCGCACAGCCATTATGCCTCGCTCAAGATTAAAGATGCCGTTGTTGACCAGTTCCGTAACCGGACCGGCAAACGACCGAATATTGATGTCCGTAAACCCGGTATCCGCCTCAACCTTCATGTTGAAGGCACGGCTGCCACCCTGGCCCTGGACCTGTCCGGTGACAGTCTGCACCGGCGCGGGTATCGGGCAGGTGGTGGTGAAGCACCGCTCAAGGAAACTTTGGCCGCTGCCGTAGTCCATCTCTCCGGTATTCATCAGGATATGGAATCTGACCACTGTCTGCTTGATCCCATGTGCGGCTCAGGCACATTGCTCATCGAGGCAGCGCTGATCCTGGGTGATTCCGCGCCCGGCCTCCTGCGAAAGACCTTTGGCTTCATGTACTGGCACCGGCATAACAAAAAGCTGTGGGAAAAACTGGTGGCTGAGGCACTTGACCGGGAGGATAAACGGACAGATAAAAAGTGGCCGCCCATTATCGGCTATGATGCCGATCCACATGTGGTGGCTGTGGCCAGGAAAAATATCATTAATGTGGGCCTGAAAGACAAAATTGTTGTTAAACAGCGTCAACTTGACCGGCTGCAGCCACCGGCGGCAATGGGTATCATGGTTACTAATCCGCCATACGGTGAACGCTTATCGGAAAAAGAGGCGGTTAAATACCTGTATCGCTGTCTGGGCCGTATCTTCCGCACTGCGTTTGAGGGCTGGCAGCTGGGATTTTTCACAGCTAATCCTGATCTTGCCGACATGCTGGGCGTTTCCTGGCAGCAGCGCTACCGGCTCTATAACGGCCCCATCAAGTGCCGGTTGCTGACCGCGTTCTCACCCGGCGGCAAGGAACAGGCTCCCCATGTCTGGGAACTGCAGGAAACCGACAAAGAGCTGCCTGCAGAGGACTTCAGCAATCGTTTACGTAAAAACTGCCAGACCTTTATTCCCTGGGCCAGAGAAAACGGCATCACCTGTTTTCGGATCTATGATGCGGACATGCCCGAATATAACCTGGCAATCGACCTGTTTGAACAATGGGTGCATGTACAGGAATATGCTCCACCGGCAACAGTTGCGCCGGACAAGGCTAAAGAACGCTTCAACCAGGCGTTGCAGGTTATCAGGCATGTGCTGGCAGTTCCCCATTCCAACCTGTTTCTCAAAACCCGGCAGAAACAACAGAGCAAACAACCCCATAAAAAACAAACCCGTACAGGTAAACTGTATGAGGTCCATGAAGGAGGCTGCCGTTTTCTGGTCAACTTCACCGATTTTCAGGACACCGGCCTGCTCCTTGACCAGCGAAAGGCCAGGGCATTGATTGGTGAGATCAGCCGTGGCCGGACCTTCCTTAACCTGTTCAGCTACACCGGGTCTGCAACCGTGTACGCGGCCATGGGCGGTGCTACCTCAACAGTAACAGTGGAATTGTCTGAACAATACCTGGCTCGAGCCAAAGCCAACCTGTCCCTGAACGGTTTTGGCGGCCCTCTGCACAGGTTTATCTCGGCAGACTGCATGCAGTGGCTCAGGTCGGGCCGGGAACGATATGGAGTAATCGTTGTTGATCCCCCCACCTTTGCCCGCCATAAAAATCTGGTCTTTGATATCCAGCAGGATCATGAACAGTTATTGTGTCTTGCTATGGAGCGATTGTCCCGGGACGGCATCCTGATCTTTTCCAACAACTCCCGCAAGTTTAAGCTGGAACCGGGTCTTACGCATAAATTTAATGTTGAGGAAATAACCAACCAGACCATTCCGAAAGATTTCAAACGCAGCAAACATATCCATAGCTGCTACCGTTTTACTCATCGTGCTGAAATAATAGGTGAATGATGCCAAACCCGGCTGAAGAAATTATCCAGATCGTCGATATTGACAACCGGGAAATCGCAGCCATTGCCCGGCACCTGATGCGGGAACAGCACCTTATCCACCGGGCAAGTTATATCCTGGTCTTTAACGCGGCAGGCGAACTCTTTGTCCAGAAACGGACCATGAGCAAGGACATCTATCCCGGCTACTGGGATGTCGCTGCCGGCGGGGTGGTACTTGCCGGGGAAAGCTACGAGGAATCAGCTGAAAGAGAACTGGCAGAAGAGTTGGGGGTAAGTGGAGTAAAACTGCATTTTCTTTTTGATCAGTACTATGAAGATGAGGACAACCGGGTCTGGGGCAGGATCTTTACCTGCACATTTGAGGGTCCGTTCACCCTGCAGCCCGAAGAGGTGGAATACGGCCGTTTTATGGAGCCCTGTATTGCTCTTGACTACAGCAACATCGAGCCCTTTACCCCGGATGGGATTGTCCTGCTGAAAAAACTCCTGGACCAGGAGGAAGCAGTGTAGGGCTGCCTACTGCACGCATTTATCCAGTATCATCTCTCCCAGTATGTGAACAGTTCCGTGATCCCCTTTTGTGCCAGCCCGGACATCTCGACAAACTGTTCCGGTGCAAAGGGTTGCCCCTCGGCCGTGGCCTGGACCTCTATCCAGCGACCGTCTCCGGCCATGACAAAGTTGGTATCCACCTCGGCGCCGGAATCTTCCTGGTAGTTCAGATCAAGCACGGCCATATTATCAACAATACCGGCACTGACCGCAGCAACCGGGAGAATATCCGGCATTTCATCGATCTTGCTCTGCTGCACCATCTTCTGCAGAGCCATACGCAGGGCCAAGGCCGCACCGGTAATGGAAGCACAGCGGGTTCCGCCGTCGGCATTGACCACATCACAGTCCACGCGCAGGGTATGTTCTCCCAAGGTTTTAAGATCTACCATCATGCGCAGGGAACGGCCGATCAAACGCTGGATTTCATAGGTCCGCCCTGTCCTGCCGACTGCTGCCTCGCGCCTTCCCCGGCTGTTGGTCGCACAGGGCAGCATTCCGTATTCCGCAGTGATCCAGCCCTGCCCGGAACCCGTTAAAAACGGAGGCACTTTATCTTCTACAGACACTCCGCAGAGTACATGGGTGTTCCCCATGCGGATAAAAACCGAGCCATCGGCATGCATCTGGGTCCCGTATTCAATTTCCACCTTGCGCAGCTCATCGGCTGCACGGTTATCAGGTCGCATCTTCCCTTCCCTGCTGAATTTTCTTCTGATTACGAACAAAAGGCACAATCGCTGCCTGCCCTGTTCCACAACTGGTCAACTCAAGGTGTCCTCAAAACAGCCACCCTTGTACAATACTCCCAAACAACGTAAATGGGGGCGTTATAAAGAATTTTACTTTTCCTGTCAACGGGTTCATCTTGCTCAATCTCCCGGTCTTTTGGCCAAAGTTCTTTAATTTTAGCTGAGCGTTGGCTAAGCTGGTATAGATTTACAGGATAATTTCCGATCGTTTTCCTTACTTGATACAGTTGCAAACCCCTTGAAAACCCTTCCAGCAATGAGGCGCGTGCTTTGCGATATGATTTCAACCAGATATTAGACAAAAATAACACAAACTCCGTGAAATGGGAGTTCATGCAGTTCCTGGAAAAAGATGTACACGAGGATACCCTCCCCTTCTGGATTGCCGACATGGACTTCATGTGCCCGCAACCCTTGCTTGAGGCCATCAAGGATCGTGCCGACAGCTTACTCCTGGGCTACAGTATGGCTGATACCGGCTATTATGATGCTTTCTGCAACTGGCTGCAGCGCCGTTTTCACTGGCACGTTGAAGCTGACGACATTTTTATCACTCCCGGAGTGGTGTCTGCTTTACAAGACCTGATCCTCAGCCTGACGGATAAAGGGGACGGCATCATTATTCAAAGACCGGTGTACTACCCGTTCTCGCTAATCATCCCCAAAACCGGACGGATCCTGGTCAACAATGCACTGGTCAATAGTACTGGATACTATGCAATCGATTGGCGGGATCTGGAGAAAAAGGCAAAGGATCCGGCAAACAGGATGCTGCTCTTTTGCAGCCCGCATAATCCTGTGGGCAGAGTATGGACCGTTGAGGAGTTGACGCAGGTGGCGGAGATATGTCTGGACAATGAGGTCATCCTCGTCTCCGATGAAATCCATTTTGACCTGCTGAGACAAGGCGTCTCTCATACACCCGTTGCAAAACTGTCCCCGGAAGAAGACACCATTATCACCTGCACCGCGCCAACCAAGACCTTTAATGCAGCCGGACTGCAAATCTCAAATATCATCATAAGAAACAAAGCATTTCAGCAAAAATGGTCAGCACAGACAGGACCTGAGTTGGTGTCGCCACTGTCTCTTGCCGCAGTAAAGGCGGCCTATAATGAAGGTGAAGAATGGCTTGAGCAACTGCTTGTTTACTTAGATAATAACTTTGCCTTCATGGACCGTTATCTTAAAGAAAACCTGCCAAAAGCACGATTCTTCATCCCGGAAGGAACCTATCTTGCCTGGATCGATTTCAGAGGCTTCGGGCATGACGATAAAAAACTTGGCAGGATACTGCTTGAAGAGGCCAAGGTACTCCTTGAAAACGGCACCATGTTCGGGCCGGAAGGTTCCGGCTTCCAGCGTATCAATATTGCCTGTCCAAGATCAATCCTTGAGCAGGGTCTCAAGAGGATCTCTGCTGCCTTACATCGTTGATGGCTGGATAATAATGTGTAGTAGCTCACACTTGACCTAACAATACGGCGGAAAATGGGTCGGATTTATTTGTTTGTTGATGTCAATAACGAAGAACCTAATCAAACGTGCTACTATATAAAGAATACAAGGAAGCCATTGGCAGCGTCAAGCACTCCAAATAAAAGAAACGTTTATCTCTTCCTGATTGTCTTTTGAGTTGCTCAGCACAAATCAATATTTGACATAACAGTAGAACGTTAAATAAAGTCCCGTTCCTCCATGCAGCGCACCACCATGACCGTGCAAGTGGAATAGGCTGCTACTCTTTTGGCTACGGCACCCATGGGAAAGGTTACCGGGCTTGTGTGGGAACGGCGGCCCAGGACGATAAGGTCCAGTTTTTCCGACTTTTGGTATTTGATGATCTCCTCTGCCGCAGACTTTCCGGAGCGTACCCGCACCTTGGCCTTCACCCCTTGGTCAATAGCCTTTTGCTGGTAGGACCGAGCGGCTCGAGTTGCATCCTGTAGCAGCTTTTCGTTGACCCGTTTCCAGTCAGTTGAATCGCCTTTGTTGCCGTGGTCCTCGGCCACTACCATGATGTCCATCTTGGCGTTCTGCTGTTTGGCGGTTTTAATTGCCTTGATCAGGACGAAATCCGCGTAATCAGATAGGTCCAAGGCGACCATAATCTTCATGGGAGATCCTCCATTGCCGGTCATTTCGTGCGAACCACGCTCTCAATGCAAGATCCCTATGTGTTCTTTCCAAAGGTCAGCAGGAACCGGGTGAGAAAAATGACTATTCAGATAACTGATCAGAAGGCGACCGTCAACGAAACCCAGATCTTTTCAGTATCTGTATGGAGCTCGTCGGCATTATAGTTGCCATATGCCGCCATCAGCGTGTAGTGATCATAAAACTTTTTGCTCACCATGGCGTCAAACTCTGTTCCGTAGTCTGCACTGCCCTCATCGGCCTGGAAATCGTGGTAGACCAGCTTAACATTGACTCCGCTGATACCAGTTGAGAACAGACCATACACGTCTTGCAGCCCGTCCGGAGGAGTAGTCAAAAATTTATCCGTCCAGCCGCCAAAGGCATGGTTGGTGCCCAGGGGAGTTTTAAACGACACCCCGTTATCGGAGCTTTGCAGTTCGTATCCGATTTTTCCTGTAATATTTGTAAATAGGGAACCGCTATTTGGAACCTGCAACCCGCCGATAAAGTGGTAGTAATCCGCTGAATAATCCGTCTGATTATCCCCATAATCCGATTGGGAAGCATATTCTGCCGTGTAGAGAATCTTCAGGTTATCGGCAGCCAATGTTGATCCGTTGAAACGCAAACCATAGGTCTGGGTGGAAAAAGCGTACTCATAGGGACCGGAGTCATCGGGATCATTATAATCGAGCCAGTAGCCGTAACCTGTAAGTTTGCCGATATCCTTGAAGGTATAACTCAGATTTGCCAGCGGCGAATTCATGTTCACATCCTTACTCAGGATGGTACGTACGTTCCAGATATAGGTGAGGTTGGCATTAAAGTTGCCCAGGGAACTATTGATCAGGTTGACCGAATCAAAGGTCTGCTCCATCTGCCGCCAGCCGACGGCACCGATAAATCTCTGATTATCAAGAACTATTTTCTGGCGCCCGCCTTTAATAACCGTGTCCGGAATACTTGAAAAAGAAAGCCAGCCTTGATTCAGTTCGCCCTCTGAAGGGTCGGCTATAACAGCGTACTCGGTTTTGCCGTTTGTCTTGTTGTTAAAATCATCGCTAAAGACAGCTGTATTGCCTTCAAACTCGGCAAAGGCCTGAAAACCAGCAAATTTCGGGGTCAGATAACCGAGCCGTAAACGTATGGTGTCGCCGTTTGTTGTTTGCAAGCCGTCCTGATCCACGTATTCAAAACGATACCGCAGGTTGAAGTTGATCTTCCCCCAGTCCCCCTGCAGCGTATCTGCAATCTGCTGATTGATCCCTGTTTCTTCAGTAGCAGCCCGGGCAGAAATTGTCAGGGTGGACCCCAGAACCAACGAACCGGCCAGGGCCAGTGAAGCAACATACCATTTACGAGAACATGTTTTCATATCTTCTCCTCCGTAGTCAATGGTTGGCACGTCCGTGCACAGGTGGAACCTAAACTCCTGCCCGGCAGTATGGATTTCTGCAAGTTAACCCAAAAATGCCATTAACTTAACAGGATCATCAACGATTCTGTAGGTCGGGTTGAGGAACTAAACCAGACAACAATACTGGAAAAAAGTTGGGTTTCGTTCCTCAACCCAACCTACACAACTCGACGCAATACGAGCTTCTGCAAGTTACCTTGCATCAATTTCTGTAGAACGGCCTCGCTCGTTACGCCTGATTTTCCCGCTGCCAGCACAGTGAGCCTATCTAACATTTTTTCTTTTCCTCTATACTATTTTACAGGATTGCCCTGCTCAAAAGCAAACCATTTATCTACGAGGGAGAGAACTGTAGCAGGAAGCTCCTTTTCAGGGTTGTATCATCGTAATTTGGTGAGAGTTGGCTAAGGTTTGCGTTCAGGTAATCCTGAAGAAAAAGCGTTGTATTAAACCATTCATCCTGCACGTATTTTTCACCGTATTTTTTTCTCATATACTCAAGATCAACACCCAGGCTGCGCTGAATATGATATCGGCATCGGGCCGAAACAATAACGGCCTCTGCAGTATATTGTCGGCAGATATCAAGCACAGGCTGTATACCTTTGACCAATGACTTCTTGCCGATGAAGTTGATCAGCAGCACCACGTCAAAGGGTTTGTCACTGGTAAAGCCGGTAAAGTCCATACAGCTGAACTTGATGTCATCCATCCCGTAAAGCTCACTCAACAGACTGCAACCGCAAATAGCCTGCGAATCGATATCCAGACCGACCACAGTTCCTCCACCCAGCCGTTTGGCCAGGAAGGAGTAAAAACCAAGATTACACCCCATATCCAGCACGCTCTTACCTTGGAAATCAAACCCGGCCAGATCCTCAGGTGCACCATCACGCATATCCTCGTGCCCATC
>JAYEKB010000023.1:0-6007 GCA_034660835.1 Thermodesulfobacteriota bacterium | reverse complement strand
TTGCGTTAGTTGGACGAATTTCAATTAGATAGTGCTCATGCAAAAAACACTCCACTCGCTGCATTTGCTAGGATAATCAGATTAGCATTGAGAATTACAGTTATTCTGAATTTTTGCTACACTGCAATTGCACGTTGAGAGTAGCAGAAATTTCCGGATTCAAGGAAAATATTTACTCCAAAACAGAACTCGTATCCACTGTAATTTCAAAAAGAAGAGATTGACGAACGCTTTAAGCCGTCATTGGCCGCATCTACTGAAAATCTCTTAAAAATGGCTACCTGATTTGTAAATATTCGGGTTGCTAATTCATAACTCAAGCTTTCAAGATGGATCGGAAATTCTTATTGAGAGGATACACCCAAACATCTTTAATCGGAACACTAATTTTTCCAGCTTCCCCGAGTTTTCCTCTGCCTTTAGTTTGACCACATAATTGCCAATTAGCAGCCCTGTAGCAGGTGCCGGCAAATCTTTTTTTCTCAACAAAAGATTCCAGCAACAATGGTCGAGTATTATATCTTTCCAGCCAATCATCAGAAAGCCGTCGAGCTGTTAAGGAAAGAATTTTTGATGCCAAATTTTTTGATTTGATCCATGGTAAAATCAAGAATCTGGCATTATTCACGATTAAATTCAGATTCTTTTTGCGCTGATCATGGTTCCAGCCAATAAAATTGTCTCTCGGTGCAGTCTGCCATGCAGCCGCACCAAAACCTGTCAGAGCGACAAGCTGTTTACCTGCATAAATGAAATAGCGCAGCTGAGCGCCGGGCAGAGGCGTATAGCCGAGATAGTGATACCTCTCGATGTACTCATTCCACAAAGCAGAGCTTTTTGGGGTGACTACCTCGAAATGGAGTTCCGGCAAGAGTTCAACGGAGCATAAAACAGAATCCTGTGGATCTGTAGCTGAAGTAGGTTTTACTTTTCTTACAGGATGCTTGATGCGGGTTGGCGGAGGCAGGCATATTCGTCCATCATTATGCATACGCAGCATAGCAACGCGACATGACATATCCTTGAGTTTCCCGTCAGGTTTCAACCAGTGAAACATCTCACAGACTTCACGGGAAAGCCGTGACCGATTGAAGCTGGGATTGTGTTTTATAAGGGATTGAATCCGGGCAAGTTCAGTGGAAGAAAAATTCCTTCCGCAATATCTAATCATGAGGTGTTAAATGGTTTGGCAAGTTGCTGCCGACGCTTTTTATCCATCTTCCAGGGAAGAAAAGGGGATAAGTTTTCTGGTGGTTTTCCGTTATTCTCTGCACAGGCTGTCAGGTAGAGCCGTAACCAGTGATGGCAGTTGAGACCACATAAAACAAGGGTCTGGAAAGTTGAAAACATCATCGCTGCCAGTTCAGAACTCCAAAGACTGCCGGAGCCATAAAAATTCTTTCGTCCAGTCACTGGATTGCGGATAGATTGCTCTCCATTATTGTTGTCCATTGGTACTTCCGGATGCTCCACAAAAACAGTCAAGCCGTGCCAATGATTTTTCAGGCTGGTTAAAACTTTAAATTTGACCTCTGTGAGTATTGTTGAATCAGGAGCTTCAGGGCTGAACTTATGTATGGAGACATCCCGTTCCTCAGCCATGATGTCTATTTGGGCAACAAGCTTCTTGTGTCCTTTTTTGAATGCTGCAGATTGCCACGCTACTGGAAGTTTTTGATCAAATTCTTTAGAGCGTTTATTGTTGATATGGTAGATTTCTCCGATCTTTTCCACCCAATCCAATGCCCATTCTGTAAGTTCAGGGTATTTCCTGGCTGCCGAACAGGGGCCGGGGGCTGAAACGAAACAGGGGACTCGCAAGCCCCCACCCCACCCGGGCAAACATCTCCTTGCCGGAGTATTTCCGGCCCGTTCTGTTGGCCTTGATATCAAGGGGAGAAGAAGTCATGCACAGATCCGGGTCACGCCCTGCTGCTCATCATCATGCCACAGAATCAGCAAGGAGCATGATTTGCAGGGATTCCATTTGTTTTTTTGCTGGATTTCCATAAGTGTACGCTGCGTAATCAACAGCCGACAAGTGGTTTCAGCTCTTCCAGCATCCGTGACATATTCACCACCTGAACCCCGGGCCGCAAAGGATACGAGTCCTTGACAGGCGCGACAACCCAGGTCTGCTCAGGTTGCAGTATCTCAAGTGATCCGGCAAAGCCCCGTGATACCTTCGGCGACATGGAGGCCTTGAACTCAAAGGCAAATCTCCTTCTGCCACGCTCCACAACAAGATCAATCTCCTCTCCCGAGGAGGTCCGGTAAAAACAGGCCCGCCAGCCCGGCAGAACACCAAGAATCTGCTCCATGCACCACCCTTCCCATGAAGCCCCCAAAACCGGATGGCCAAGCAGTTGATCCGCGTTTTCAATATCCAGCAGAGAATGCAGGATACCGGCATCCCTGAGATATACCTTTGGCGCCTTGACCAGTCGCTTTTTAATATTTGCAAAAAACGGGGGCAATACCCGCACCATATAGGTCTGTTCCATGATATCAAGATACCTGCGGACAGTCGGGCCGCTTACACCCAGCGATTGCGCGATCTTGGAAGCATTCAGCGTCTGTCCATGGAAATGGGCGAGCATGGTCCAGAATCTTCGCATATTCACGGCCGGGATGGAAAAACCGAACTGGGGCAGATCACGCTCCAGAAATGTCCTGATAAAATCTTCCCGCCACTGAAAACTCGTCAACTCGGATCCTGCCAGCACCGAATCCGGGAACCCTCCCCGAACCCACGCCATAAGAGGATCCGCATAGAGTGTCCGATCATGGGCAAGCAGTTCATCATAGCCAAAAGGAGACAACTCAAGATAATGAATCCGGCCGGCCAGAGATTCCGAACTCTGCCGGATAAGCTCCTGGGATGCGGAGCCGAGAATCAGAAATCTACCCGGACGGCGATTTTCATCCACAACCACGCGCAGCACCTGGAACAGTTCCGGCTTTCTCTGCACCTCATCAATACAGATCAATTTGTCCTGCTGGGTATGGAAAAAAAACTCGGGATCATCAAGTTTGCGTAGATCAGAAGGCCTTTCCAGGTCCAGGAATATCATATCGTCCCGCCCCAGCAGAGCCTTGGCCGCCAGGGTGGACTTGCCGCACTGACGCGGCCCCAGCAGAGCCGTCACGGGAAAGGACCCGAGAGAATGCTCCACATCCTTTTCCAGCCGTCGCCCAACATATCTTTGTAAATCTAAACCCATAAGTTCAAAATACAAAGATACGGCAACAAGTCAAGACAAAATCAAGCCTCTCCCAAGCAGACAACCAGAACAATCACAACCCGATACAACCGGGAAACTTCAAAAACGCTGGTCGTTACTGATCAATACCCAGTCCAAACCGCAGCCCTTCGGTCTTCCCCCGATGACTTTCTTTTCAGTCAGTTATCACGCACGCCGGAACCTCCCCGCCCCCCAGCACCCACTCATACACCGCAACCATGTCCCGGCCGATCCTGTCCCAGGAATAGTTCTGTTCAACAAGCCTTCGACCGCGCCGGCCCATGGCGTGGCGTTCTTCCTCTGACAGATTCATTGCTTCAGTTAACACCTTTGCCAAAGGCTCAACCCCGATATCCACCCACCAACCACAATTACGGGTCTCCAGTTCCTGCCAGGGGGTTCCTTTGTCCTCGTTTATCGATCGTTCCACCCTGACATGGCCGACTTTCATCAGGCGGCCAAACCAGGTAGGATATCCGCTGCTGCGCTTGATCCATTTTCCCAGGAAAAAATCCTTTCGCCGCATGCGATAAATAGTGGCCTCATTATTACCGCTTGCCACCACCTTTTTCATTTCCGCAACCAACTCTGGTGGTACTGCCTCATCACCATCCACCATCAGCAGCCAGTCATGCTTATAGGTAATTTCGCTTATACCATAGTTACGCTGGGCAGCATAATTACCCTGTCAGACGTTTAACAGCCTCTGCAAGAGGAAGTGCCAGCACACCGCTCTTTCCCACCGGGAAAATTCTATCACCGGGGTAGATCACCCAGCGTTCCTGTGGCTGCAAATCCTGACACCCTTCATAAAAGCCTCTGCCCGGTTTTGGTGTCAGCCCTGCCTTAATTTCCACGGCTATTTTCACTTCATTGCCTGTAACCAGCAGCAGGTCAATTTCAGCACCTCCTCCGGTTCTCCAAAAGTATGGTTCCCAGGTAAGGGGCAGGCAACCAATCAACTGTTCAATGACCAGCCCTTCCCACGAATTACCTTTAACGGGATGACCAAGCAGCTGATCCCGATTTGCTATCCCGAGCAGCGCATGCAGTAACCCGGTATCACGAATATAAACTTTCGGGGATTTGATCAACCGTTTGCCAAGATTTTTATGAAACGGCTGCAGCCTTCGGACCAGAAGAGTCTGACTGATGGCATCAAGGTACCTGCCGGCAGTTGTTGCCCCCACATCAAGACTTCTGGCCAGCTGCGCTTTGTTCCATAACTGGCCATGATTATGGGCCAACATTTGCAGAAAACGGTACATGGTATCCGGAGGCAATTGAAAACCAAGCAAGCCAAGATCTCTTTCCACAACATCACGCAAATAGTTGATCCGCCACTGCAGACTTATGATATCACTCTCACTCAAGAGAGACGGGGGGAAACCGCCACGTAACCAGTAACTATTTAGATCTGCATGTTCCGGGATAACCTCCCTGCTCAGAAACGGAGTTAACTCCAGGGTGATGATCCGACCTGCCAGACTTTCTGCACTCTGTCGTCGTAAGTGTGGAGTTGATGATCCCAGCAGCAGAAATCTGCCTGGCTTGCGATCCTGATCAACAAGAACACGGATAACCGGGAACAACCGGGGCATTCTCTGCGCCTCATCAATGATGACAAGGTCATCCCGGTACTCTTCCAGGGCAAACATCGGGTCTTCCAGGGCAAACAGGTCGGTCGGGTTTTCAAGGTCAAAAAAATGAACTCCCTTTCCCCGAAAAAACTGGTTGGCCAGTGTTGTTTTTCCGCATTGACGAGGACCAACAAGTGCCGTAACCGGAGAAGAGAGCAAACTTTGTTGAATTTCCTTTGTAAGAACCCTGTTAATCATCTTTGTAAATTAGCATGCATTATGGCTGATATGCAAGGTTAATTTCACCCAAGAGCGTATTCGGGCAGCACCATACAACCTCCTGAAACTATCCCTTCTCAGTCTGTCACCACACATTCCGGTACTTCACCACCCCTTAGCACCCACTCATAAACCGCAACCATCTCCTGGCCAATTTTATCCCAGGAATAGTTTTGTGCAACGAGCAGGCGCCCGCGCCGGCCCATGGCCTGCCGTTCTTCAGGAGATAGATTTATTGTCTCTTCCAAGGCTTTTGCCAAAGGCTCGACCCCGATATCCACCCACCAGCCGCAGTTATGGGTTTCCAGCTCCTGCCAGGGGGTTCCCCTGGTGGTGATAACCGGCACTTCACTGGCCAGGGCCTCGGCAATGACTATGCCGAAATTTTCACTGAAGGTGGGCAGAACGAACAGATCGGAACTCCTGTACAGTTCCCATTTATCTTCATCTGCAACCGGACCGATAAACTTGAAGGTATCCGTCAACCCTTGACGGATGATCTCCTGTTCGACCTCTGCCTGGTGGCCCCCCTCATCAGGCCCGGCAATAAGCATCTGCCAGCCGGCAGGCCGAATCGTGGCCCAGGCCTGGACCAGATTGACAAGGCCTTTTATAGGATGCACCCGGGATAAGAAAAGGGCTGTTTTGGTTTTACTCTTCCTTGTGCCGGGTACAGGTATATCGGGGAGATCAACCCCGTTGGGTATAACGGCAATGGGAATACTCAGACCAAGCGCCTGAAGATTTTCCGCCTCCTGCTGTGAGGTGGCATGGAGCACAGCCGCCGCCTGCAGATCCCGTCGCTGGTACAGGTACCAGGCAATTGTTTTTTTAAAGCTCCGATAACTCCGTGCCCACGGTTCCAGCATGCCCCGGGGGCTGATAACGAGGGGCACATCAAAA
>JAYEKB010000022.1:0-6021 GCA_034660835.1 Thermodesulfobacteriota bacterium | reverse complement strand
GGAGGCAATCGCTAAAAAGGCTATGGCCCGGAAATCCGGTGCCCGAGGCCTGCGCTCGGTCATGGAAGAGGCCATGCTTGATGTCATGTATGAACTGCCCTCGGATGAGCATGCAACGGAATGTGTCATCAACGAGCAGGTAATTACCAAGGGTGAGTATCCGCTTGTCCTGTACGATAATACTGAAAATAAAAAAAGCGCCTGAGAGCATTTACATGTTGAATGTTTGAACGCTTAGACGTTGGATTTAGGAGTATTTATGAGTGAATTATCAGTAAGCAGTTTCCCGGTGATGCCCTTGCGGGATATAGTTATCTTTCCCGGCATGGTCGCACCGCTGGTTGTGGGACGGAAGAATTCTATCCGCGCCCTGGAATATGCCATGGAAGAACGTTCCCTGATTTTTCTGGTAACCCAGAAGGATGCCGGTGTGGATGAACCCAAAGCCCGGCATCTGTACAGTTGGGGAACCTTGGCCGCTGTGATGCAGCTGCTGCGGCTGCCTGACGGGACGCTGAAGGCACTGGTTGAAGGAAAGCGGCGGGCCCGGATCGACTCCATTTCAGAAGATGAAATCTTTTATACTGCCGATGTGATCGAAACCCCGGATATTGAAACCGACGGACCGGAATTGAAGGCCTATGTTCGTGAACTGCGTCGTACCTTTGACCAGTATACCAAGGCCAACAAAAAAATACCCCCTGAAGTCCTGAAGACTGTAACCACCATTGAAAATCCCTCCCGGCTTGTGGATCTGATCTGCGCTCATATTCCTCTCAAGACCCAGGAAAAGCAGGAGATTCTGGAAATAATCGTCCTGCCGGAGCGCATCAGCAGGGTTTTAGAGGTGCTGTACCGGGAAATGGAGCTCTCCGAGCTGGAGAAGGCGATCCATGTCAAGGTCAAAAAGAAAATGGCTGAGACGCAGCGCAATTACTATCTTGGTGAAAAGATAAAGGTTATTCAGGATGAAATGGGGCAGGGCGAAGGTGGAGACGATTTGTCCGAGATCGAGGAGGCCATAGAAAAGAAAAAATTACCTAAGCTGGTCAAAGACAAGGTGGTCAAGGAGTTGAAAAAGCTCCGGCAGATGCCGCCCATGTCGGCTGAAACCACAGTAGTGCGCAACTATATCGATACCATTATCACCTTGCCCTGGAAGACAAAAACCCGCTCTAAAATGGATATTGATAAAGCGGAACTTATCCTTGATGAGGATCATTACGGCCTGAAAAAACCAAAGGAACGTATCCTTGAATACCTGGCCGTGCAGACGCAGGTTAAGAAAATCAAAGGCCCGATTATCTGTCTGGTCGGCCCTCCCGGTGTCGGTAAAACCTCGGTTTGTAAATCCATTGCCCGGGCTATGAATCGTAAATTTATCCGTTTGTCGCTGGGTGGTGTGCGTGACGAGGCTGAGATCCGCGGTCACCGCCGCACCTATATCGGTGCCATGCCCGGCAAGATCATCCTGTCCATGCAAAAGGCCAAGGTTGTTAATCCGGTTTTCTGCTTAGATGAGGTGGACAAGATGAGCGTGGATTTCCGCGGTGATCCATCCTCAGCCTTGCTTGAGGTCCTGGATCCGGAACAGAACTACGCCTTTAATGATCATTACCTTGATCTGGATTATGATCTTTCCGAGGTCTTTTTTATTACTACGGCCAATAATCTGCACGGGATTCCCCTGCCGTTACAGGATAGAATGGAGATTATTCGTCTCAGCGGCTATACGGAAGAGGAAAAACTCAAGATCGCAGAAGGATTTTTGCTTCCTAAGCAGCTGAAGGCGAATGGATTTCAGGAAGATGACATCCATTTTTCCGAGCATGCCGTTTTGGAGATCATTCGTCGCTACACTCGGGAAGCCGGGGTGCGTAACCTTGAGCGGACCATCGCCTCTGTCTGCCGCAAGGTGGCCCGTGACCGGTTGAAAAAGAAAGACCCGAAAAAGAAATATCGTTTGTCCATGCAGTCGATTCCAAAATATCTTGGTGTATTCAAGCACAGGTACGGTCTTGCTGAAGAACGTGACGAGATCGGCCTGGCTACCGGCCTGGCCTGGACTGAGGTGGGTGGTGAGTTGCTGCAGATTGAATCCACCCTGATGCCGGGGGCCGGCAAGATGACCGTGACCGGTAAGCTGGGAGATGTGATGCAGGAATCCGCCCGGGCTGCACTTTCTTATGTGCGTTCCCGAGCCATGCGGCTGGGATTGGATTCTGATTTTTACCGGAAGGTGGATATCCATGTCCATGTGCCGGAGGGCGCAATCCCAAAGGATGGTCCATCTGCCGGTATTACCATTGCCACCTCCATTGTTTCAGCTCTTCTGAAGCTGCCGGTTGATCGCCGGCTTGCCATGACCGGGGAGATAACTCTGCGTGGCCGGATCCTGCCTATCGGCGGGCTGACCGAGAAGCTGCTAGCGGCGAAACGTGGAAATATTACCCGCATACTCATTCCACGGGAGAATGAACGGAACCTGAAAGACGTTCCTCAGAAAGTGCGCAACAGTCTTAACATTGAGTTGGTGGAGCACGTGGATGAGGTACTCATTCAGGCATTGATTGTCAAAGAGGGTGAGGAATTATTTAAAGATGTACCCATGGAGTCTATTTTTCATGATGTAACCCTGTCGGCTCATAATACGCCGGCACAGTAAATGATGGTTCTTTTTGAGGTGACCCCCTTTCTTTCCTGTTTTTTTGCTTGACGGACAGGGGGCAAACTGATAAATACACAACATTCTTTGGGGGCGAATAGCTCAGCTGGGAGAGCATCGGCCTTACAAGCCGAGGGTCACAGGTTCGAGCCCTGTTTCGCCCACCAATTTACGGGGTCGTAGTTCAGTTGGTTAGAATGCCGGCCTGTCACGCCGGAGGTCGCGAGTTCGAGTCTCGTCGGCCCCGCCAGTAAAATCAGGGAGTTAGCCATTTTGGTTGACTCCCTTTTTTTATGTAGTGAGCCCCCAGGTGAGCCTTTTGAATTTTAATTGATTAAGGGTAACTTCAGGTTGTGCCTCATAGTTGGCAAAACAACTGCATCGTAACTGTTCATGAGTGCCTCATATTTGTTCATTCGGAGTCTCGTCCCTCGCTTACCTGGGGCTTTGAAGCATACTTATGCTATTCGAGAAGACCCAAATGGTCAAAGATGGGGTGCTCTTGAATAGTTACAATTAAGGAAGATAAATTTAACAGGCTGTAGTTTTTTTTTGCGGTAACCAAGTCAACGAAGGCGATGGCGTAAAATGAGGTGCCGATCATCCGTTTTTCCCCCACTCCGTACCTTTCGGTTACTTGACCATGTCAATTTCATCTCATCCTGAAAAATCAGTCGGAGTAGATTGCTCATGACCATTGTAAAATACAGCTTGCTTGGTCTGCTGGTCGTTGCAGCACTGCTTGTAGGCGCTGCCCTGCTGCTACCCCTGTTTGTTGATCCTAACGACCATAAGGAACGTATCGCCGCTCTGGTAGAGCAGCAGACCGGCAGGAGTCTGCATATTGAGGATGATCTCCGGCTCTCTGTTTTTCCCCGCTTGGTTCTGGAACTCGGCAGGCTGCGGTTAGGTAATGCTGAGGGTTTTGCACAGCCGGATTTCATTACCATTGAGCATGCCCGTGCCAGCCTTGGCCTCAGACCCCTGCTGCGCAAACAGATCGAGATGGAGACTCTGGAACTGCACGGGGTAAGCGTGTACCTTGCCCGTGACGCTCAAGGCCGCGGGAACTGGGAAGACCTGGCCGGCGGCTCGGACGGCTCGGCAAAGGCCAAAGGCGGGAAAAAGGGCATTCCGCCCAATTTCACAATCAACGGTGTGGACCTGCGGGAGGCCCAGGTCTTTTATGAAGACCAGCAGCGCGGTCTCAAGTACGCAATAACCGGGGGGACCTTGAAAACCGGCCCCCTGGCTCTTGGTCAGCCCATTGACCTGACCCTGTCCTTTCAGTTTCGGACCGAGGGGCAGCAGGAGATGACAATTGATACCGCCCTGGAAGGCCGTGTCTTTTTTGATCTCGCTGAGCAGGTGCACCAGGTCGAACGTCTGCGTATAGATCTCGGGCTTGCCGGCACGGCCATACCTGGCGGCGCCCAGCAGATTGCCCTGGTGGTCAAGGATGCGCGTTTTGACGCGGGCAAGCAGGAACTCGCCCTGGACGCGCTTGATTTCAATGCCCTGGGTGTCAGTCTGGGCCTGAATAAACTGATTGCCGGGCTTGGCGCTGCGCCAACTTTCAGCGGCGTAGTACAGGCCAGGCCCTTTAGCCCGGAAGCGGTACTCAAGGCCCTGGGGCGGAGCAAAGTGTCGTCCCTGCCGGAAGGCCTGCGCGGCCAGGCAAATTTCCAGCTCGGCTTTAACGGTGATCTCGGCGCCGGAGTGGTTGAGGTCACGGCGCTGCAAGGACGTCTTGGTGACAACAGCCTGCGGATGCCGCTTTTATATGTCGATATCCAGAAGCAAATCCTGGAAGCGGCAACCTTTGATCTCAGCGCTTTTGGTATGGCCCTGCACCTTGGCGAACTCCGCGTGAAGTCGTTGTTCAGCGAGCCACGTCTGGACGGCGTGCTTCAAATTGATCCCTTCAGCCTCAGGGAAGCCCTGGTACAGCTCGGCATGACGCCGCCGGCCACGAGCGATCCCGAGGTCTTAGACAATTTTGGCCTCCAGGCCAGGATAACGGCAAGCACGGAACAGATCGAGCTGGCAGACCTGCAAATGATCCTCGACCAAAGCACGGCCACGGGCATGATCGAGCTTGTAAATGCCGAGCGGCCTGCCATTCGCCTCAGCCTTGCTCTGGATCAGCTCGATCTCGACCGCTATCTACCGCCGGCAAGCAGGGACGAAACCACGGAAAGCAGACAAGACCAACCCGGCCCGGCGACAAAAGAAGACAACCTGCTGCCCCTGGAAAAACTGCATGACCTGAAGGCAGACGCCAACATCAAGATCGCCGACCTGAATGCGGCCAATCTTCACGTCAGCGATACCATCATCAACTTGCAGCTCCACGAGGGCAAGCTGGAACTGACAACGACTGCCGGTCTTTACGGCGGCAGTGTGGATAGCGTGATCGACCTCGACGCCGGAGCCCAGCCCCCGCGTCTGCGCATCAGAGAAAAAATCGTCTCGGTTCATGTCGGCCCTCTGCTCGATGATCTCCAGAGCGGTGAGGGCAAAATCACGGGCCAGGGAACTTTCAACGCCGATCTCACGGCAGACGCGGTTAGTGTCGGTCAGATCAAAAAAAGCCTTGACGGCACAATGGATTTTGTCTTTCGTGACGGTGCTTACAAAGGCTTTAACCTTGGTGCTGAGCTGCGGCGCGCCGAGGCCTTGCTCAGGGGGGCACCCCTGTTGCCTTCTTCCGGGGTTCAGTCAACTGATTTCAGCGCACTGCGCGGTAAGATCAACGCCCAAAATGGTATTCTTCACCTCTATGACCTGGAGATGAAGGCACCCCTATTGCGTGTTAAGGGCGGTGGCGACTTTGAGATTGTCGGCCAGACCATGGACCTGCATCTCGACACTTCGGTGGTGGGCACCAGTACCGGTCAGGGTGGCAGGGGACTCGATGAACTCAGCGGTATTACTGTGCCGGTCAAGGTCAGCGGACCGGTCGCCAAACCTGAGGTCGGAGTCGACATGAAGCTTCTTGCTGCGGCCCTGGCCAAACGGGAGGCGGAAAAACAGCTGGAAAAACACGAGGAGAAGATCCAGGCCGAGTTCGAAAAAAAGATCGGAAAAGAACTCGGCGGGGCCGTGGGCGAAAAAGCCCTGGACACCTTCAAGGGGCTGTTTAAGTAACGATGACGAAGGAAGAACCCATGACCACGTCCGACTAACGTCCGGGCGAGGAGATCGTTGATAACCTGGTTAGCCCGCAAATTTCATGAACACTTTGCTCATTTTAAGGTAACCTCTGTAAATCATATGATAAAATTGCGCATTATTCCCTACTTTAAATTTGCAAAGTGTTCACCGAAGGCAAGCCGATGCGACCGCACCTGCTT
>JAYEKB010000021.1:0-6030 GCA_034660835.1 Thermodesulfobacteriota bacterium | reverse complement strand
CACCGAAGGCAAGCCGATGCGACCGCACCTGCTTTGTCGCTGCAGGAGCAGGCATAGGCAACTATAGCCTACTCCTGCGCTCAGCGCATCTGCAGCCGCCTCGACTTGTGAAATATGCGGGTTAGATATCTGAAAGGTAAAAACCGTTGTGTACAGCCGTTTGAGCTGAAACTATCCCCTTTCAACTTTCAACTATCAACTATCAACTATTAACTATTTAGTTAAAACCATGGACAAACAACTTAGTCACATTCTCAAGCAGCGCCGGGAAAAAGCGCAGGCCCTGGCCGATGCGGGTGTAAAACTGTTCAGCAATGATTTCAAAACGCCCCAGCCCATTGCCGAAATCCTGCCGCGAGGCGAAGCCCTGGCACCGGAATCCCATGAAAAAAACGCCGGACTGTACCGAGTTGCCGGGCGGATCATGTCCATGCGTAAATTCGGCAAGGCTGCATTCTTTCACATGCAGGACGAGTCCGGCCGCATCCAGATCTATGCCCGCAAGGATTTGCTTGGCGACGAAGAATTCAAGCTGTTCAAGAAGTGGGACGTGGGTGATATTGTCGGGGTCACAGGCAACCTGTTCAAAACCAAGACCGGTGAGTTGTCCGTGGAGGCCTCCAAACTGCAGATGATCACCAAATCACTGCGTCCTCTGCCGGAAAAATTCCATGGCCTTACCGATGTTGAGACCCGCTACCGGCAGCGCTATGTTGACCTGATCGTCAACCCGGAGGTCCGCGACACCTTCCGCAAACGGATGGAGATTATCCGTTTGATCCGTGAATTCCTGAGCAACCGCGGCTTCATGGAAGTAGAAACCCCCATGATGCAGCCGGTGCCCGGCGGCGCTACGGCCAAACCGTTCAGTACCTATCACAATGCACTGGATATGGAACTGTTCCTGCGTATTGCTCCGGAGCTCTATCTCAAACGACTCCTGGTGGGCGGCTTTGAAAAGGTGTTTGAAATCAACCGTAATTTCCGTAACGAAGGACTGTCAACCCGCCATAACCCTGAATTCACCATGTTGGAGTTTTACCAGGCCTATGCCACCTATCATGATTTGATGGATCTGACCGAAGAGATGATCTCCTGGTTGACGGCTGAGGTGACCGGTGCCATGGAGCTCAACTACCAGTCCACTCCGGTCAACCTGACCCCGCCCTGGCGTCGCTATACCATGGATGAGGCACTGGTTGAGATAGCGGGTATTGATGCTGAACTGCTGAAAGATGAGACGTCGGTTATGGCGCTGGCAAAGGAAAAAGGGATTGAGCTGCAGCCTGAAGCAGGTTCGGGTAAGGCAAAGACCGAGCTGTTTGAGCTGCTGGTGGAAGAAAAACTGATCGACCCCACTTTTATTACCTCTTATCCCACTGAGGTGTCACCGCTTGCACGCAGAAATGAAGAAGACCCAACAGTCACAGATCGTTTTGAGCTTTTTATTACCGGACGAGAAATTGCCAATGCCTTTTCCGAGCTCAACGATCCCATTGATCAATATGAGCGTTTTGAACAACAGATCAATGAACGCGGTGATGACGACGAGATCCACCCGGAGCTTGACCACGATTATGTCCGCGCCCTGGAATACGGCATGCCGTCTGCTGCCGGAGAAGGAATCGGCATAGACCGGCTGGTCATGCTGCTCACCGACTCCCCATCCATCCGCGACGTTATCCTGTTTCCGCACCTGAAACCGGAAGCCTGAAACCAAATGATTTTGCTCTCTGTCCTCTGTCCTCTGTCTTCCGGCTTCTGATATGTCTTTTGAACGCTTTGTAAGCTTCCGCTACCTGCGGGCTAAACGGAAACAAAAATTCATTTCGCTTATCTCTGTTATCTCCGTGTTGGGAGTTGCAGTGGGCGTGATGGCGTTGATCGTTGTACTCTCGGTATATACAGGTTTTACAGAAGGACTGCGTGACCAGATTATCGGCATTAATGCCCATATCCTGGTACAGGAATTCGGCGGTGAAATCGACAATCCGGACCAGCTGCAAAAAGAGGTGCTCTCGATAGATGGGGTTGTCGCCGCTACCCCGTTCATCTACGGGCAGGCGTTGATATCTTCGGGGAAATCATCCACCGGCATTGTCCTGCGGGGCATTGAACCCCAAAGCGCCGGCAAGGTGATCAAGTTAGAGAGCCAAATGCTCAACGGCAGCCTCATGGACCTGGCCGCAGATCACGGCCTGCCTGCCATCATTCTGGGTAAGGATCTTGCCGCCCAGTTACGGGTTACTGCCGGCTGGAAAATCAGGCTCATTTCACCCAACGGCCCGCTTACCCCCATGGGAGTTTTGCCCAAGGTTCGCACCTGCCTGGTAACAGGTATCTTTGAAACCGGCATGTATGAGTACGACTCCACCATGGGCTTTATCAATCTTACGACCGCACGCAATCTTGCCGGCATGGACCGGGGCGTACACGGGCTTGAGGTTCGGGTTACAGATGTAGACAAGGCGAACATAACAGCTGCAGCCATCAAAGAGCAGCTGGGCAATATTTACTCGGTGCGAGACTGGATGCAAATTAATCAAAACCTGTTTGCTGCCCTGAAACTGGAAAAAATAGGCATCTTCATTGCCCTTGATCTCATCATCCTGGTTGCAGCCTTAAATATTATCAGTGCGCTTGTCATGGTGGTAATGGAAAAAACCAGGGATATTGCCATCCTCAAATCCATGGGCGCCACCACCGGCTCAATCATGCGCATCTTTTTTTACCAGGGCGCGGTCATCGGGTTGTCCGGTACAGTACTTGGTGTTGTCAGTGGGCTTGGTCTTTGTGCATTGCTCAAGCGCTACAAAATCATCGAGCTGCCCAGCAATGTCTATCCCATGTCCACCATGCCGATCAAAGTGGTACCAATGGATGTAACCGTCATCGCCGTTTCAGCCATCCTCATCACCCTGGCAGCAACCCTGTATCCCTCCTGGAAGGCCTCAAAAATCAGGCCCGCCGAGGCACTGACCTACGAATAATGGATAACATGCACGTTCCTTCTCATTCAAATTCTCTTCTGCAGGCTAAAAATATCCATAAAGCGTTTGGTACTGAAAAAAATCCGATCAAGGTACTGCGCGGGGTGGACCTAACCCTCTCCCGTGGCGAGATGCTGGCTATTGTCGGTGCATCGGGATCAGGCAAAACCACATTGCTGCAGATACTGGGCTGCCTGGATATCGCGGATCAGGGAAAGCTGCTCTTTGAAGACAAAGAGCTGACAGACTTAAACGAAAACGATCTCAGCCTGCACAGGAATACCAATGTCGGTTTTATCTTCCAGTTTCATTATCTGCTGCCGGAATTCTCAGCCCTGGAAAATGTAATGATGCCCGGCCTGATAGCAGGACTGCCAAAAAAGAAACTGAAAGAAAAGGCCATGGGACTGCTTAACCAGGTGGCCCTGGATCACCGGGTCGAGCATCGCAGCGGCGAGTTGTCCGGGGGAGAACAGCAGCGAGTCGCCCTTGCCCGGGCACTGATCATGGATCCGGCCCTACTGCTTGCCGACGAACCGACCGGCAACCTGGACTCTGCCAGTGGCCGTCAGGTCTTTGATCTTCTTACCAATCTCTGCCGAACTCAGTCCCTGTCCGTTATCATGGTCTCCCATAACATGGAACTGGCCGGTTCCATGGATCGTTGCCTGACCCTGGTGGATGGTCAACTGTCTAATCAATGATTAGCTGATAGCTGATAGCTGATAGCTGAACAATACTGGTTTATTCGATATATTCAAGCACGATTCTCAGCATTCTACGGACCGGTTCAGCAGCACCCCAGAGCAGCTGATCACCCACACTGAAACCACTCAGGTATTCATTGCCCAAATTCATTTTCCGTAGACGTCCCACCGGGATATCAAGGGTACCGGTAACACGGGCAGGAGTCAGCTCCTTCAGGGTTTCTTCCTTGTTGTTGGCAACCAGATACACCCACTCATTCTGATCACTGATGGCCGCCTCGATATCAGCAAGCGGAATATCTTTGTTCAGCTTGATGGTATAGGCCTGGCTGTGACAACGCATTGCACCGACCCGAACACAGCAGCCGTCAACAGGTATCTGGTTGTCTTCACGACCTAAAATTTTATTGGTTTCACTGATACCCTTCCATTCCTCACGGGTCTGGCCGTTTTCCATGGCCCGATCAACCCAGGGGATAAGGCTGGCTGCCAGCGGCGCACCAAAGTTCTCAACAGGAAAGGCGGGATTGCGGACAGTCTCAATCACGTTTTTATCAATATCGAGAATCGCGGTTGCAGGGTTATCAAGCTCGTCTGCACAGTTCTCGCCAATCAGACGCATCTGGTTGACCAGTTCACGCATGTTTTTGGCACCGGCTCCGGAAGCGGCCTGGTAGGTCTGGGAGGTAATCCACTCCACCCAGCCCTTTTCAAACAGGCCGGCTAAGCCCATAAGCATGAGCGATACTGTACAGTTGCCGCCGATATAGTCTTTTATCCCATCAACAAGCCCCTGGTCAATGACCTTGCGGTTCACAGGGTCCAGGACAATGATTGAATCCTTTTCCATGCGCAGGGTGGAAGCAGCATCAATCCAATACCCCTGCCAACCGCCGCTTCGCAGCTGCGGATAAATCTTTGAGGTGTAGCTGCCGCCCTGACAGGACAGGATAACATCTAAATCTTTCAGCAGCCCAACATCATAGGCATCGAGCAGTTCATAGGTGGTGCCGCCGATTTCAGGCCCGGCCTGCCCGGCCTGGGAGGTAGAAAAAAACAAAGACTCAAAGTCCTGGAAGTCATTTCCATCGCGCATACGTTCCATGAGCACAGAGCCGACCATACCCCGCCAACCAATTATACCTACTCTCTTCATATCAATATCCTTATCATTTTTTCCTTTTCCCTCTTCCCTGTTCCCTTTTCCTGTTCCTTTCTCACACTATCCGTAAATAATGAACCAACTCACGGGCAATGAGCGGGGCTACTGAATATACTTCAAGCAGATCATCACTCCTGGTCCCGGGAAAGGTATCTGCGCCGATGATTTTATGAATTCCTTTTTCCCTGAAACGGTTTCGTGCATCACCCGCCAGTACCAAATGGGTCGCCATAACCATGACCTCGACCGCACCTGCCTCGTAACAGCGATCTGCAGTCTGAAGCATGGATCCGCCGGTACGGATCATATCGTCGCAGATAATAGCAGTTCTGCCCTTGACGGCACTGGACAACTGGCCGACAATAGTTTTATCCACATCGTAGCGATCCTTGTTTGCCGCCGTGTGCGGACAGCCAAGTTTTCCGGCAAGCCGGGCTACCCGTTTACTGAATCCATAATCCGGTGAAACCAGCACGTAATTGCTCAACTCCATGGCCAGAATTTTTTCAACAGCATACTCTTCCGTCCAGATATGCCGGGTCCTGACATCTCCTGCATGGGCATGAAGTACAGCCTCGGAGTGCAGGTCCACAAAGGTTACATAATCGGGACGGGCACGAAAAATCTGCCTGGTGCGGGTTATTCCCTTGGGAATCTCACCTGAAGCCGGTCTGGCCTGCTCCATGGTGGAGTATCCCAGGTACGGAATTACCACATTTACACTGCGGGCATTCCAGTAACGGCTACCGGCAATTAAATCCACCAGCTCCTGCTGGGCGGCATCATTATGGGTGGCGGCAATGATGATGATATCACGACCTGACACATCACAGGGAAAGGCATGATAAATTTCACCATCTGCAAACTCGTTACGTACCATGGGAGTACAGACGACATGCAGTTCGGCTGCAACTTTGTCGGCAAGCGGGACCGAGCCCTGGGTGGCTAACAGAAGAATATTTTCACGTCTGGTCATGATAGAAAAGGTGTAAGGAAAAGGTTTAAGCTATAAGGTGAAGTCTGCTCCCTTTACAGGGCGGCAGCAATGGCGTCACCCATTTTTTTTGTATTGACTGTCGTGTTGCCCTTGATCGCAATATCAGCGGTCATGATTCCCTGGTCCAGGGCAGTAGAAACCGCATTTACAATGGCTGTGGCCGCCTCGTTCTGG
>JAYEKB010000020.1:0-6033 GCA_034660835.1 Thermodesulfobacteriota bacterium | reverse complement strand
GCAAATGCTCGATATAGTAGCTGCAAGGATATCGAAATTGCCTTCCAGGTGTAAGAGAAAAAGAGTTGCAACTGATTTTCCTCTACCCATGGAAGGCAATAACTGCTGCCGGTCAGGATGAACGGACCGGCAGGAATTTGTTTTGTATTATTTCTTGAAGCGCTGCAACATTTTATCAACACTGATGCGTAATCGATCAACGGAACGTGCCAGAGAACCGATTTCGTCATCTGACGAGGTTGCAATTGTTTCAGTGAGATTTTTCCCCAGGCTGATTTCTGTAGCACGCTTTTCAAGCATGGTGATCGGTTTGATGATATACATGCTGAAGAAAAACCAGAGGACCAGCATCATCACCACCACAATGACTGCTCCGATAGCCACCAGCTTGATGGCTTCTTTTTTTGCCAGATCAAAGGCTTTCTGCAGTGGGACATAGACAATATTGGCATTGGTAATGTCACCGAGTTTCCAGTTATAGCCGTGCTCTGTACCGTAAATTCTTTTCTGTTCTGCAGGTGCATTTACCGGATCGCCATGGCAGCGGAGACATTTTTCAGCATCGATTTTGATCGGTTTGGCAAAATAGTAATAGGCTTTGCCGTTTTTTGTTATGCGTCCATCATCCTCTTTTTTATCTGGTTGTTTCTTAAATGTCTTGATGATCTCCAGGTCATCTTTATCTGCTTTGTTGGGAAGATGGAGAGGATCAAGTGATGCCTGCTTAAAGATATAATCAGGGTTTTTTTTCAGAAATTTTTCAGCGACTCCGCGGGTCAGGGTAAAACCGGATTGAAGTTCAGGGATAAACTTGTCCTTCGGGATCAGTCCCATGATTGATTTTCTCTGATGCTGCTTATAAAATTGCCTGGAGGATTCTATATAATCAAAGACAAGCTGTCCTTTGGATTTAGCCTCTTCCACTGCGTTATTCAAACTGAACTGGTAACTGGCATATGCGATGCCGATTGTTGCCAACAGGCTGAGTATGCCTATCAGGAGCAAAAAACGTATGCGAATACTCATTTAATCCTCTCCGTTTTTGGGATGAATGGTAACTGTTGAATATTTTTTTAGTTTCTCATTGGTTTAATTCAATCATAAATGATGATAATAAATCAAGAAAAACTGATCGTATTTTAAGGAAAAAGATAAAATATAGTTTGATCTTTAGCAGGATACGCAACATATGAAAAGAATGGTATTAGAGTGATGATTGTTGCACCAAAGAGCGAAATCGTTTATTTATCAATGGATAAGATTAATTATTAATTAACAGCCTGTAAACATGATTGATTTATCTTTATTTGGGGAACGATTTTCTTCCGGTGCCGGCATTCTGTCTTTGATGGATGATCTTGGGAATGCCCTTGCCTCGGGCGGTATGATCATGATGGGCGGTGGTAATCCCGGTCATGTCCCGGAAGTACAGGAGGAGTTGCGGAACCAGTTGAAAGCAATTGCTGATGATCCTGTCCGGTTTCAAAAACTGATTGGCATTTATGACCCTCCCAGGGGGGAAGGTGAATTTCTCCAGACTTTGGCAGATATGCTCCATGATGAATACGGCTGGTCTATCGGTCCTGAAAATATCTGTCTGACTAATGGCAGCCAGAGTGGTTTTTTTCTCCTCTTTAATATGCTTGCAGGTCACTTTGCCGGGGGCAGGAGGAAAAAGATTCTGCTGCCCGTTGCTCCGGAGTATATCGGCTATGCTGATCTTGGTCTGAGTGATGATTTTTTTCAGGCAGTTCGGCCCAGGATAGAATATATTGATGAAGATCTTTTTAAATACCATGTGGATTTTGATGCCGTCAGGGTATCCGATGATATTGGTGCCATCTGTGTTTCCCGGCCGACCAACCCTACCGGTAATGTCCTGACCGATGATGAGATTCAGGGGTTAGCAGAACTTGCTGAGAAGTACTCCATTCCACTTATCCTGGACAGCGCCTATGGCGTCCCCTTTCCCGGTATAATTTATACGAGAGCAACGCCGTTTTGGAATGAGAACGTTATCATTTGCATGAGCCTGTCTAAATTTGGATTACCCGCTGTTCGTACCGGGATGATCATCGGACCCAGAGACGTTATTGCAGCTATTTCCGGCATTAATTCCACTCTGAACCTCGCCCCGGGAAGCTTTGGAGCAATGTTGACTACTGAAATAGTTCGCAACCGGGAAATCATCCGTTTGAGCCGCGAGGTTATCCAACCATTTTACCGGCAAAAGATGGAAAAGGCCGTCGCCTGTGTCAGGGAATTTTTTTCCGGTGTAGAGTATCGTATCCACGTCCCTGAAGGGGCTATGTTCCTCTGGATCTGGTTTCGTGATCTGCCGATAACCAGTCGCACCCTGTATGAACGTCTGAAAAAACGCGGGGTACTGGTTGTTTCCGGAGATTATTTTTTCCCCGGCCTTGATGATGACTGGAAACATACCAGTGAATGTATCCGGGTAACCTACTCCCAGGATGATGAAGATATCCGCCAGGGTCTTAAGATCATAGGCGATGAACTCCGCACAGTTTATAAAAAGAATTAAGAAAATGAACAGAAAATTATTCATGCAAAAAAAAATCGTAGCAGCTGTCGTGTTTGTTGCTTTGCTGCCGTTGAACAGTAATGCCGGCTGCATGCGTGGAGACTGCAAAAACGGCACCGGCAAAATGGAAAGCGCAGATGGCCGGGTTTATGAGGGTGATTTTAAAAACGGTTTTCTCTGGGGCAAAGGAACACTTGTAACTCCCGATGGCCTTCGCTACAGCGGAGATTTTGTTAAAGGCCGTTTCAACGGCACCGGCACGTTGATCAGTCCTGACGGCCGGAAATATAGCGGTTCGTTTCATAACGGAGTTATTGATGGTAAGGGAACCCTGACCAGAGCGAACGGTATGCAGTATGTCGGGGAGTTCAGCCAGGGACGGTTTAATGGTGAAGGTTCCCTGGTATACCCGGATGGACGAGAATACACAGGCGATTTTCGTAATAATGTCCTGCACGGTCAGGGGAAAATGCGAATGGCTGACGGCAGCACCTTTGAGGGCGGTTTTCGTGATGGACGACCTGACGGTAAGGGCGTTCGTCGTTACCTTGACGGCACTGTTTATACGGGCGGCTATGTCGGCAAGGTACGCGAGGGAGAAGGTGTTCTTGAAATGCCTGACTCCAGTCGTTATGAGGGGAGTTTTCATAATGATCTCTATGACGGTCATGGGATGCTGGAATACAAAAACGGCCGCAAGTATACCGGAGCATTTGCTGCCGGCACCATAAGCGGCACCGGCACTATGACCTGGCCCGATGAAGGGCGTGAATATACGGGAGAGTTTATTAATGGCCAGCCGGATGGGCAGGGATTCATGGCTCATGAGGATGGTTCACGCTTTGAGGGACAATGGGACTCCGGTATACGATCCGATACAGGCAAAATGGTCTATGCGGACGGCAGGGTTTATGAGGGTGAATTCAGCGATGGCATTCCCAATGGCCAGGGGAGGATTGATCATCCTGATGGCAGCTATTTCATTGGCGACTTTGTTGACGGTTACCCGGTTATTCCGCCACCCGAAGTTCCTATGGAACCTGATGGGGTGCTGACTGAAGCAGCTGTGGCAGAGGGTGGTCTGGTTGCTGAGCAGAGTGGCTCCTTGCTGACAGATACAACAGTAGATATTCAGATAGACGTCGTTGAGCCGACGATTTCAACGACCGCAACAGCTGTTGCAGCAATTGGAACATCGGGCGAAATAAACGAGGAGATCCTGGTGCGTGAGCGGGAGTCTGTAGTTATACCGACAACCGAACTCTTTTTTGACAACAATATTCTTTATACCGGTGAAGATAAGACTAAAACTTTCAGTGGAGAAACCAGTATCAGTCTGCCTGATTCTTCCCACTACCAGGGAATGTTTAGAGACGGCAAAATGGATGGCAGGGGCACCTATATCTTTGCTGACGGGCGGAAGTTCACTGGTTCCTTTATACAGGGGCAACGGCAGGGCAATGGGCATTTTATCTATCCCGATGGCTCCTCCTATGAAGGTGAATTTTCAGGTGGTATATTTGACGGTAAAGGAGTGTATCTTTTTCCTGATGGCAGTCGTTATGAAGGTGAATTCGCAGACGGTGTCTTTTCCGGGCAGGGCATTTTGTCGTATAAGGATGGCAAAAAATACAGTGGTGGTTTTAAAAATGACCTGCCTGAAGGACATGGTATTCTTGTTTCTGCTGATGGAACGATTTTTGAGGGTCGATTTAAATCCGGGCGCAGGAACGGTAAAGGCACCTTGAAATATTCTGATGGTCGAGTTATTCAGGGTGTTTTCAAGGACGATGAACTTATTGATAAATAAGGATGGACTGGAGAACAGGCCATGCAGTGGGAATATAGAACCATACTCTTCGAATTTCAGAAAGATGGACTGCTCGGGGATAAATACATTGACGATGAAGAGGTGGAAACACTTCTCAATGAACAGGGTGCCAGAGGCTGGGAATTGGTTAATGTAACTATGATCCAGGAAGGGTTACTTGCCTTTTGTAAACGTGTTGCAATACCTGCTGGAAGAGAAATGCAGCAGGAAGAGATCCAGCATCCTGTTGTCGTAACAAAACAGATGATTGATCCAGAGGAACAGGTCAGTGCGGAAGCACTGCAGCAACAGGAACGGGAACATATTCAGCGCCTTGAACAACAGCGGCGCCAAACTATGTCTGCTCTTGAAAAGGATACGGTTGGAGAGATCAAAATTTTCTGAGCGTAACCCTGATGCGATTGAACGTAGATAAAACACTCCACAAAAAAATGCAGGAGATACGGCGAAACCTGCATCGTCATCCCGAGCTTGCCTATCAGGAAGAACAGACTTCTGCCTTGATCGGTCAACGGCTTACGCAGATGGGAATCGACTTTACTGCAGGTTTGGCCACTACTGGTATCAGGGCTGAACTTGGAACAGGTACAGGTCCCTGTGTAGCCCTGCGTGCAGACATGGATGGCTTACCCATTGAGGAGGAAACCGGGCTTGAATTTTCCTCGACACATTCAGGAGTAATGCATGCCTGCGGTCATGACGGCCATGTGGCCATGCTCCTTGGTGCTGCCGAATTGCTGCTCAAGAAAAAACTTGCCGGACGGGTGGTGTTGCTCTTTCAACCGGCAGAGGAATCGGGCAACGGAGCCGCTGCCATGATTGCTGACAACTGCCTCCGTGACGTTGACATGATCTTCAGCGGTCATATCGATACCCATTATCCGGTGGGGCAACTGACTGTCGATAAGGGATTGATCTGTTCCTATACTAATCCTTTTACCATTCGCATACTCGGTCAGGGAGGACACGCTGCCAAACCGCATGAGGCGGTGGATGCAATTGTCGTGGCCTCAGGTCTTGTCGTTAACCTGCAGACCCTGATTTCACGCCAAATCGACCCTGCTCAAGCAGCGGTGGTAACGGTAGGTCGGTTTACAGCTGGTGCTGTTCACAACGTGATTGCGGAAAAGGCAACTCTTGAGGGTACTGTCCGCAGTGCACATCTTGAAACCAGAGAACGGATTATAAGAGGGTTGAAGCGTGTCATCCGCGGTGCCGGTGAGATGTGCAATGCCGAAATTACCCTTACTTTACATGATGGACTGCCTGCGGTTGTCAATGATGAATTTTCATACCTTATTGCCAGGGAGGCGGCAGTTGCCGTTGTTGGTGAAGATAACGTTTTATCCCAAGGATACCCCAGCCTGGGTGGTGAGGACTTTGCATTTTACCAGCAACAGATACCGGGCTGTATGATCCGGTTTGGTGCGGAATCGGAGCAGGAGGCCGGCCCTGCCCATTCCTGCAGGTTTGATTTTAACGAACAGGTTTTGTCTTATGGTGCCGGCTGGCTGGCAGCAGTTGCCGAACGCGGGCTGATACATTTACAGGAACAAAGATCAAGGGTGCAGGTCTGATGAAAGATCTTGTATTTAGTAAGAGCAAAGCGTACACGCTGGGAGTTGAACTGGAGTTTCAACTCGTTGATCGAAATACG
>JAYEKB010000019.1:0-6131 GCA_034660835.1 Thermodesulfobacteriota bacterium | reverse complement strand
GTGCTGATCACCATGGTTTCACCAATGTCATCTATCCGCCTGAGCGTCTCCCCGGAAATATATCCGGGCTGCTCCAGAGTGAGTGACCTGAGTTTTTTTAAAAGCGTTGATAATTCAACTGCATTTTCATTCGTTCCCTTTCTTCGTATCAAGATTTTCACGTTCATTGATTTCTCCCGATAAATCTAAATGATCAAGTGATTACAGAGGAATATTGCCATGTTTCTTCATGGGGTTTGTATCACGCTTGTTCTGTAACAATTTCAAGGCACTGATTATTCGTATACGCGTACGAGATGGTTTGATGATATCATCTATATAGCCGCGTTGTGCAGCGATATAGGGGTTGGCGACTTTATCCTGATATTCCTTCTCTTTTTCGGCAAGAAAGGCTGCAGGATCTTCTTCTTTTCTCGCTGCCCTGGCATAAAGCACTTCTGCAGCTCCTTTGGCACCCATAACAGCAATCTCACCGCTCGGCCATGAATAGTTAATATCACCGCGCAGGTGCTTTGATGACATTACACAAAATGCTCCACCATAGCCTTTACGAATTATTACGGTTACTTTAGGAATAGTCGCCTCTGCAAAGGCATAAAGAATTTTCGCACCATTTCTGATTACACCGCCATGCTCCTGAGCGGTTCCGGGAAGAAAGCCGGGAACATCGACAAAAGTGACTACAGGAATATTAAAACAATCACAAAATCTTACGAATCTGGCACCCTTGACCGAGGCATCGATATCAAGAACCCCGGACAGATAGGCAGGTTGATTGGCAACAATACCGACACTCATTCCATTATAGCGGGCAAAGCCGACAATCAGATTAGGGGCAAAGTTTTCTTTTATCTCAAAAAAATCTCTATTATCAACCGACAGCAGTATAACCTCTTTCATGTCATACGCTGCATTGGTATTTTCGGGTAGTATACTGTTCAGCTCTGGTGACAGACGGTCAGCCGGGTCGGAACATTCAATAACAGGAGGATTTTCCATATTATTCTGGGGAAGATACGAGAGAAGCATGCGTATATACACAATGGCATCTTCCCCCGAAGGCGCAGGATAATCAGCAGTGCCGCTTTTACTCGAATGCATTGCAGCCCCACCGAGTTCTTCTACGGTTACATCTTCATGAGTGATTGCCTTGACCACCTTTGGGCCGGTTAAAAACATATAGGATTTCTCCTGCACCATCACCACAAAATCCGTTAAGGCAGGAGAATAAACAGCACCACCTGCACAGGGACCAAATATTGCGGAAATCTGTGGTATCACTCCGGAAGCCATCACATTTCGCTGGAAAATATTCGTATACCCTGCCAGGCTCTCAATCCCTTCCTGTATGCGTGCCCCGCCGGAATCATTCAAACCAATGACCGGGGCACCGTTTTTCATGGCCAAATCCATGATCTTGCATATCTTTTCCGCAAATGTTTCTGACAGAGAACCACCCAGCACGGTAAAATCCTGGGCAAATACATAGACCGTTCTCCCGTCCACTGTGCCAACTCCGGTTACAACACCGTCACCGGGATACACCTGCTTTTCCATGCCGAAATCCCTGCATCTATGGGTTTTGAACATGTCAAATTCTTCAAAGGATCCTTTATCGAGCAGGCAATCGATCCGTTCTCTGGCAGTCATGCTTCCTTTGGCGTGCTGCTTGTCTATTCTCTTCTGGCCACCGCCCATTTTCGCATCGTTCCTGCGACTGCGCAGCTCTTCCACCAGGTCCATCATCTTCATATCATCTCCTTGAAACAAAATTCAGGGTTAGCACAAATCTTAAGTCCGGTCATCATCCATCATAAAAAGACTTTTTTACACAACCTGCCCAAAGAACCTAAATCTTCACAAACAAAAAGCCCGGATTCCTTCATTGCTTTAATCTTTGCTTCTGCAGTTCCCTGGCCACCACTGACAATAGCCCCTGCATGCCCCATGCGACGCCCGGGAGGTGCAGTAATGCCGGCAATAAAGCCGACAACCGGCTTTTTCATATTTGTTTTAATCCAGGCAGATGCCTGCTCTTCGGCACTACCGCCGATTTCACCGACCATCACCACTGCCTCGGTATCAGGATCCTCATTAAATGCTTTAAGACAGTCGAGAAAACCGGTGCCGTTTACAGGGTCACCACCGATACCTATACATGTTGTCTGGCCAAGACCTACTTCAGTTAACTGATGAACCACTTCATAGGTAAGTGTTCCCGAACGGGAGACAACTCCTACCGGACCACCCGGCGTATGAATGGGTCCGGGCATGATGCCTATTTTACACGCACCGGGAGTGATTATACCCGGACAGTTGGGCCCGATCAGGCGTGTATTTTTCATTGCCAGATAATTCTTTACAGTGAGCATATCCAGTATTGGAATTCCCTCAGTAATACAGACAACCAACTCAACACCAGCATCTATAGCTTCAAGAATAGCATCTGCGGCAAAAGGCGGTGGAACCAGGATCATGGATGCATTGGCACCAGTTTTTTCTTTTGCCTCTCTGACAGTATTAAAGACAGGCACATCATCCATAAATTGGCCGCCTTTGCCCGGCGTAACACCGGCAACCACCTGAGTCCCGTATTCAAGACATTGCTGCGTGTGAAACTGTCCTTCTTTACCTGTAATGCCCTGAACCAGGACACGTGTTTGAGAATTGACGAAAATGCTCATTTTTATCCTGAAGAATATTGGTATGTGAATCTCATTTATATATAGATAGATAGATGTATTGCCGGTTTTCAAGTTTGTCCGGATATTCCTGTTTTAAGCTACAATTCCAGCAACCTTATTTGCAGCATCTGCGAGATCAGTTGCATTAATCAAGTCCAGGCCGGATTCGGCCAAAATCGATCTTCCTTTCTCGACATTTGTTCCCTCCATTCGAACGACTACCGGAACCGACAGTTTTATCTTGGTAGCCGCCTGAACAACACCTTGAGCCAAAACATCACACCTGAGAATGCCGCCGAAAATGTTAATTAAAATACCTTTGACCTTAGGGTCACTCAGGATAAGACGAAAACCGTTTTCAACCATTTCTGCAGTGGCACCACCACCGACATCAAGAAAATTTGCCGGTTCAGCCCCGGCCTGTTTAATAATATCCATTGTGGCCATGGCCAGTCCGGCCCCATTCACCATGTTGCCGACATTACCGTCCAGGTTTATGTAGTTGAGACCATATTCAGCGGCTTCCGCTTCTGTTGGATCGTCTTCATTGGGATCATGCATCTCAAGGACATCAGGATGCCTGAACAGTGCATTGGAGTCGATATCCATCTTTGCATCCAGAGCCATGATCGCATTGTCATCCGTGACAATCAAAGGATTGATTTCCACCATCGAACAGTCATAATCAACAAAGAGTTTATAAAGATTTCTGAGGATTCCTGAAAATTCCTTCATTAATGGTTTTTCCAGTTCAAGACCGAACATCACCTGCCGCAAATGGTATCCCTGAATTCCGGTAACCGGGTTTATCGGAACTTTTATGATTCTTTCAGGTGACTTTTCGGCAACCTCCTCAATATCCATACCACCATCCTGACTGGCCACGATAGTTATACAGGCCGTCTCACGATCAGGAATTATTGAGAGGTACAGCTCTTTTTGAATTGCAACACCTTTTTCCACCAGGACTTTTCGTACAATTCTGCCTTCCGGACCCGTCTGTTTAGTTACCAGGGTCATGCCGAGAATGACATCTGCTGCTACCGATACTTCTTCATCAGTTTCGGCCAGTTGTACGCCACCACCTTTGCCGCGCCCACCTGCATGAATCTGCGCCTTTACCGCAACCGGC
Source organism: Thermodesulfobacteriota bacterium (assembly GCA_034660835.1). GTDB lineage: Bacteria > Desulfobacterota > Desulfobulbia > Desulfobulbales > Desulfobulbaceae > Desulfobulbus_C. The sequence continues at coordinate 2,315 of JAYEKB010000019.1, read as the reverse complement.
AGTCCCAGTTCAGCTGCAATTTCCCGTACCCCCTCTACTGAATCACTCACTCCTCCTTCAGGAGTTGGTACATGATGTTTGTAAAAGAGTTCCTTTGCCTGGTATTCATGTATCTTCATAAACAGTTTCCATTTCCGGAGGAGAGTTATTTCGACCGGATCATTTTTTGATTAAAACGCGCAGCTACCAGGTCGTTAGCTGCGCACATATTTATGTCACTTACTTCTTTTCATATCTCACATCCTGCATAACGCCTTTAATATCAGCTTAAAATGCAGGATCATTGACAGTTACCACCATAGTGTACTCTTTGTATTGGCGAGAGGTACGGCCAGAATCTCCCCTGAACTGATCTTCGGCAGCCTGTACCACCAGAGAGACCTCTTTAAGACAGACAACAGGAGCAATAAAATCGTGAACCATTTTCAACAGCTCAACTTGAAACTGAGGATTTACGGGCAAGATGATGGTGAAGTCAAGAATAATCGCTTTCCAGGCCAAACGGCCAAAAGAGGCATCGGGTGGAAATGAATCGTATAATGAAACTATTTTTTGTGCTGTCTTGCACGACTATTCTGCCCAACATCAAATCGTTCATGGAGCGACCCTGTTAATCCACTTCGTAGCCAGTAGCCAGCATACAGGCTCCTCAACCTCAAAAATAACAAATAATTTTACAAAACAGCATCTTGGAAGTCAATGATTTATTGTAGAATCAACAAAAAGCCTTGCTTTTTTGAGTTGGCTGGTATATTTTCTCAAAATTGTTCAGCGGTGAGGATGATACTTATTCCAAACTGCAGCAGATTTCTTGTGAAGAATCGGGCTAAAGTGAATGTGCAACGATTTTTGCAAAACTAATACGATTTGACGAATTTCACTTTTCCGAATAACAATCGCCAGTGCAGCCTGACCCCAGAATTTCCGGATTGACGCTGAGTAAACCAGCGATACAAACAACTCAACCCAATCGGATGCTGAATAAAAAATAATATTTTTCAGAATGTTACAACATCAACAGTCAATCATCATGACGGAACAAGCCTGAGCGAAATTTGATATGAACCTGCATTCTCAACTTCAACAAAGCGACCACCAATTCCGTTTTTCCGAAAAATAAGGTCTGCTTTTTTTAAAAAACCGGAATTATGGGAATGTTGGCAAGAGTTACTACCGGTAACGACGAATAACTATCCGAAATACAGACAAAAAAAATAATAAGTAAAACTGGCACAGTGCCTGCAAGATAATTTCTCAATAGAAATAAGAACAAAAAAGAATTTTCAACCAAAAAAAAGGAGACCAGAAAGTCATGGAAGCTAAACTCATCAAAACCCTCATAGTATTTGCAGCGCTTGGATTCGTCGCTGGTAATGCTCAGGCCGACACCATCTTTACATTTAACGATACCTGGAAAGATTGGGGAGACGGTCAAATAGCACTACCCAACCCGTACACTACTCCTCTGCCTGATGTTCATGGCACTCCATCAGTCACACAAATGGTGGTCACCGTCAGCGATTCGGGTTTTCTCTCAAACGTTGATGTTAAACTTGATAATCCAACACGGCAGCTTTTTGATTCTCTCTTTATCAACAGCTATAATACAGACACCACCAACGCAGAATGGGATGACTGGGATCAGTTTGTCAATACCGGTGGACCTGGCCATGCGAGCGAAGTTTCCGGAGACATCCCTGGTGAAGGTCTCTACCAAGTGTCAGCAGATTATGAGTACACATTTGCCGATTCACCTCGGACACGGGACGGCAACCCCAACGGCATTGATGCAGCTTCTCTCTCCCTCATCGATGCTGGTATATCAGGAATTCAATCTGGTTTAACAATCAGTTACGCGTTCGGTGAAGCAGGCATGGACGTCTCGGAAGGCTTCTTTATTGCCTATTCCCCCTGGTGTGCCAACGATGTTATGGGCACAGCACCACCAGCCATACCTGAGCCTACTACCATGCTGCTTTTCGGCGTCGGCCTGGTTGGCTTGGCCTCTGTTGGCCGTAAAAAAATGAAACGCTCATAATTTTGTAAATTCCCTCTTCTCCTGGGCAAACAGCAGGGCCAATCGGCCCTGCTGTTTTTGTTTTGCCACTTTCAGTTTCATTCAGTATTTTGTCCTGAATATAGTATCTTTTCTTATCGTCCCATCTCCCATCTAAAGCCCAACTCTCGCTTAGGGCCTGTTAAAAAATAAGTGTCACACCTATGCATCTCTGCTTCAGGTCATATTTGTACGATTTTCAATTACAAAATCCTCAACGTAGCCATGCTACGCCTCCGGTTTTGTGCAATCAAATCGT
>JAYEKB010000018.1:0-6133 GCA_034660835.1 Thermodesulfobacteriota bacterium | reverse complement strand
TGACAGCAAAAAGGATGGTGCAGTAAAAATGAGCATTCATGCCGGAGTGGTGAAACTGGTAGACGCACTGGACTCAAAATCCAGCGGGGGCAACTCCGTGTCGGTTCGACTCCGACCTCCGGTACCAGTATAACACAAGGCTTTACCCCAGTAATAGCAGGGTAAGGCCTTTTTTGTTGCCTTTCGGGTTTTACAGCTTTTCAGATTATCTTTTCCAGTCTACGACTGTCACTGAATCTCCCGATGTTACCATGGAACGGCTTGGCGTTACCGGACAGGAAAAAATATCCTGTGCGTCTATTGGCAAATATGTTGAATTCAGAGATTAAACATGCAAATTGATTTCTGATATCTTAATAATCTCTGTCCATACGGTAACTGCCCATAGTTCTGAGGAGTTTTCTCGTTTGTTGAGAGACAAATCTTAGTTTTTGCAATAGTATGAATATGATCGTCCCCGTGATAAGGAGGAATTATCAAATTATTGCTCAGTGGCCTTAGATAAATCAGGAGACACAATAGAGATGTCAAAAAACTTTCAGGTATTTTCAAATTTTATCTGGTCAGTGGCTGATCTGCTGCGCGGGCCGTACAGACCACCGCAGTATGAACGGGTCATGCTGCCCATGACGGTTCTGCGTCGTTTTGATTGTGTGCTTGAGCCGACCAAGGAAGAGGTGGTCAAACGCTATAATCAGATCAAAAGCGGTAAAAATACGAATATTGATCCTATCTTAAATACAGTTGCCGGTAACGGTAACGACCTTGGATTCCACAACCACAGCAATCTTGATTTCCCGAAACTGAAGGGTGACCCGGATAATGTGGGCCGCCATTTATCCGACTATATCCACGGATTTTCAGAAAATGTCAGAAAAGTTTTTGAATATTTTGAATTTGACAAAGAAATTGAAAAACTGGAATCGAATTTTTGATCGAAATGAAGACGGGGATTTAGATATCACCGATCAAACCCGGCTGGTGGCGGAACTCTACCATCGCAAACAGGTGAATTACACGGAGAACAAGATTTATCCCTATGCGACACTCGATGATCTGCGGGAAGATCTTATTGCCCGCTGCCGTAAGATTGCAACACTACGTCGAAAAGGTCATCCCTGGGGTGACATGGATGATCTTGACCTCATAAAGAGCGCCCAACTGTATCAAACCGATCCGGAAACCGGCAAGAGCGGTGTTACCCTTGCTGGAATCCTGCTGTTGGGACAGGACAATGTTATTCTCAGTGCGGTTCCACATCATCGTACTGATTTGATATTACGAAAAATCAATCTTGACCGCTACGATGACCGGGATTTTGTTGCCACAAACCTGATCGAGAGTTATGAGCGGATCATGGCATTTGTGGCAAAGCATCTGCCCGATCCTTTTTTCCTGGAAGGCGATACCCGGATCAGCATTCGTGATGCTATTTTCAGAGAGGTCGCGTCAAATATTCTGATTCATCGGTATACGACAGGGATTTAACTGCCACCGAGGATTCTTTACCCTCATCTGTCCCAAGTCTGTCCCAAGTCTGTCCCAAGTCTGTCCCAAGTCTGTCCTAAGTCTGTCCCAAGGGATCTATTTTTTCAATTGCTTGATATCGCTCGTGAACCAACTTCTCTTGAAACTTTGATGAAAATGTCAGGGCAAACCAACCGGACGCGTTTTCGAAAAGCCGTGTTACGTCCCCTGTTGGATACCGGTATTCTGGAAATGACCAATCCAGACAAACCACGCAGCAGCAAACAACGTTACAATCTTACAGAGAAAGGACGAGCTTTGATACGAGAAAATGTAAAGTATTGAATAAATATTATTCGAGGAGAGCTCCGTTGAGAGGTGTGAAGCTTGTTGCGTAAACCAGCACAGATAACCTCTTTTCACTCTCCCAGATACGCTTTGACGATGCTTTCGTCCCGGCGCAGAGTTTCGGCGTCACCTTTGAGCACGATGCGGCCGGTTTCCAGTACATAGCCGTGGCTTGCCAACTGCAGGGCAACCCGGGCGTTCTGCTCTACCAGCAGGATGGTTACGCCCTCTTTATTGAGCCGCACAATGATGCGCATGATCTCCCTGACAAGGAAGGGGGCAAGACCCATGGACGGCTCATCCATGAGCAGCAATTTTGGCTTGGTCATCAGGGAACGTCCCATAGCCAGCATCTGCTGCTCGCCGCCCGATAACATGGCAGAGTCACGATTTCTCCGTTCATGCAGGACCGGAAAGATCTCAAACACATGATCCATACGCTTTTTACGCTCCGCATCATCCTTCAGGGTAAAGGAGCCAAGTTCCAGGTTTTCCTTGATAGTCATGCCCTTAAAAATCCTGCGACCTTCCGGCACATGGATGAGCCCCATTTCCACAATCTCGTGCGGCTGTTTGCCGGTAATCTCCTCACCCATGAAGGTGATAGTCCCCTTCGTTGCCCGGTTCAGTCCTGAGATTGTGCGCAGGGTGGTGCTCTTGCCGGCACCGTTTGCCCCCAGCAGGGTGACTATCTCCCCGGCCCGTACGGAACAGGAAATACCGCGCAGGGCATGGATCTTTCCGTAAAAGGTTTCCACATTCTGCAGCTCAAGAACAAGATCTCTCACGTCCACAACAGATCCTCCTCATCTTCACTGCCGAGGTACGCCTCAATAACCTTGGGATTATTCTGCACCTCGTCTGCGCTTCCTTCTGCAATTTTTTTACCGTAGTCAATAACAGTGACCTTTTCAGAAACCTTCATCACCAACCCCATATCGTGCTCTATGAGCAGGATAGTGATGCCGAGTTCATTCCGGATATGGAGGATCAGTTTAATTAATTCCTGTTTTTCATCGTGATTAAGCCCTGCCGCCGGTTCGTCCAGAAGGAGCAATTTGGGTTTGGTGGCCAGAGCCCTGGCCCATTCCACCCGCCGCTGATCTCCATAGGGCAGGTTGCCGGCGTAATGGTCTTTCTTTTCCAGCAGACCGACAAAGGCAAGACATTCTTCGCTGACCCGGTTAATCAACTCTTCTTCCCGGTGCTGGGACGGAGTGTGGAAAACAGCACCCAATGCACCGGCAGAAGTACGGCAGTGCATGCCGGACATAACATTTTCCAGTACGGTCATGGATTTAAACAGCCGCAGGTTCTGAAAGGTGCGCGCCATACCGGCCTGGGTGATTTTGTGGGGTTTGAGGCGGAGGATGGAGTGATCGTTAAAATTGATTTGTCCTGAATCGGGTCGATAAAAGCCGGTTAAACAGTTGAAGACCGAGGTTTTACCTGCACCGTTGGGTCCGATCATGCTGGCAATAGTCCCTTGCTCCACCGTAAAGGCGAGTTCCCGGATGACCTCCAGACCGGAAAATCGTAACACCAGATCATGAACTTCAAGCAGTGCCATAATCAGTCAGCCCTCACGATTTTCCCCGGGGCCAGATACCCTCGGGCCGGTAGAGCATGATAATAAGCATAACAATGCCGAAGATCAGCATACGCATGGAACCAAGACCGCGGAACACCTCGGGAAAAAGAACCAGGGCAAAGGCGCCGACAATAACACCGGGAATTTTGCCCATCCCGCCCAGCACCACCCCCAACAAGATAAGGACGGACTGGGCAAAGGTGAAGGTCTCCGGCGAGATAGCGGTCATCTTGGCAGCAAAAAAACAACCGGCCACACCGCCGAACATTGCACCGATCACGTAGGCATAGAGCTTAACCCCGACGCGGTTGATGCCCATGGCCTCGGCCGCATCTTCATCTTCCCGTACATACTGCCAGGCCCGCCCTAAGCGCGAATTCTGCAGACGGTAGCTGACAAAGCAGGCCAGGATGGCAAGCAGCAGGAACACATAATAAAAATGGATGCCCTGACTCAGTTCAATGCCAAAAAAAGAGGGCCTATCAATACCGATTAAGCCCGATGCCCCGCCGGTAATCTCAAGGTTACGGGCAATGATACGGACAATTTCGCCGAAACCAAGAGTGACAATGGCCAGATAGTCACTGCGAAGGCGCAGGGTCGGGCCGCCGATAATAATTCCGGCCAGCATGGAACAGGCCACAGCTGCCGGTATGGTCAGCCAGAAGTTGATACCGAACTTGGAGGTCAGGATACCGGTGGTATAGGCACCCACGGCAAAAAAAGCAGCATAACCCAGATCCAGCAGCCCGGCATAACCGACCACGATATTAAGACCTAAGCAGAGGATGGTATAGAACCAGGCATTGGTTAATACCTCCAGCATGTAGTTGTTGGCAACAAGGGGAATCAGCATGGCAAGTGCAGCCATGACCATCAGCACGACCATCCGGTTGCGCTGCTGCTGCAGCCAGTTTGCCCAGTCGGTAACCATGGAAGTATCGGGGGATCCCATCTCACATCCTCTCGATCTCGGTCTTGCCGAGTATGCCGGTGGGCTTCAGGATGAGCAGCAGGATGAGCAGGCCAAAGGAAAAAACGTCCTTCCACTCTGAACCGATAAAGGGGATCTGGGTGCCGAAGGCTTCCAAAAGGCCAAGAAGCAGGCCTCCCAGCATGGCACCCGGAATTGAGCCGATACCACCGATCACTGCAGCGGTAAATGCCTTGAGCCCGATGACAAATCCCATGGAAAAATGGAGCGATCCGTAATACACCCCGGCCATAACTCCGGCAGCGGCGGCAAGAGATGAACCGATGAAAAAAGTGAGGGCAATAATCCGGTTGACATTAATACCCATCAGCTTGCAGGCATCCTGGTCAATGGCAATGGCCCGCATGGCCTTGCCATACAGGGTCTTGTTGACAAAAAAAGTGAGGCTCACCATCAGCAGGCAGGCGGAAACCACCAGGGCCAGCTGAGTGTAGGAGACAAAAACATTGCCGAAACCGAGCCCGTCGTAACCAAGATCGGTATTAAAGGCCAGGTACTCACCGTCTGTAATAGCCATCACCCCGTTGGACAGGATCATGGACACGGCAAGGGCGGTGATCAGGATGGACAGGCGAGGTGCCTTCAGCATGGGCCGGTAAGCGACCCGCTGAATAATTACCCCCAGCAGGCCCACGGCCAGCATACTGAGCACCATGGAACAGACAATAGCAGTCCAGCTCTCACCCAGCAGGCCGCTTATGGCAGACAGGATAAGGAATCCGACAAAACCGCCCACCATGTAGAGATCGCCGTGGGCAAAGTTGAGCAGTTTGATAATCCCGTACACCATTGTATAGCCGAGGGCCACCAGGGCGTAGAACGAGCCCAGGATCAAGCCATTGGCTAATTGCTGAAGGATGATGTCCAGGTTTGACATACGGTGTACTGTCGGAATTTATAACAAATAACCACGAAGAGCACCAGGGACATGAAGAAAACAAAAACCTCTGTTCCCCTTCATGTCCCTGGTGCTCTTCGTGGTAAATACAAACTACTTGCCGGTGGCAGGGCTTACTTGTTCAACGCCCACTTACCGTCTTTGGCAACCAGTACCACAAAATTACTCTTGGCCAGGGTGTTTTTATCGGTAAAGGTAACAGCACCGGTAATGCCGGTGAAGTCCTTGGTTTCCTTCAGGGCCTTGACAATGGCAGCCTTGTCGGTGGAACCGGCCCGGGTAATGGCATCGGCCATCAACTTCATGCCGTCATAGGCCAGGGGACCGTAGGCATCCGGAGCCTGCTTGTAATTCGCCTTATAACTGTCAGTGTAGCTCTTGGCTGCGGGCAGATAATCGGCGGTAGGATTTGAGAAACAGAAAACGCCTTCAGCGGCCTTGCCTGCAATTTCAAGCAACTTGGGAGAGTTGGAGCCGTCACCCACAGCAATCAGGTTACGGTAACCGGCCTGGCGGAGCTGCTTGATAAGCAGGGCGCCGTCCGAATAATAAGCGGTCCAGAAGACTGCATCCGGTGCCTTGGATTTGAGCTTGGTAACCAGGGAGGATTGATCCTGTTCCCCTTTGTTGACAACTTCATAGGCAACAACTTCATGGCCCATCCCAGTCCATTTTTCTTTGGTCAGTTTGGCCAGATCCTCTGAGTAACCGTCACCCTGATGAACAATGGCCAATTTTTTTATGCCCTTGCCCTCAAACAGGCCCACAGCGGTGTTGACCTGGTCAAAACCGGTGGAGTTGATCTGGAATGAAGTACCCGGATTGGCGTCAATGA
>JAYEKB010000017.1:0-6192 GCA_034660835.1 Thermodesulfobacteriota bacterium | reverse complement strand
AGCGAACCGGTTGCCCTGCAATCCGGCAAACAGGCTGAAAAGAAAGATGGAAAGGATAGAGCCGACAAAACTAATCTTATAACTGCCGACCTTGTCAATGAGCTTCCCGGCCAAAAACCGGAGACAATAAAGACTATTATCGGCCTTAAAAAAACCCTCAATAACCTGCAGATCAAACTGCCCGACGGGGTGATTGTGCAGATGACTTCCCTGCGCAACTTCGGCTCGGTGGGGCAACAGTACACGGTTGTTCAAGAACCACCGTTTAATGACGGTTATACCCTGAAAAATCAGCAGACAGGCGAACTGCTCCGACCTGACAAAAAACTGGGCTTTTATCGTCCTGTCAATGAACAGGGCGAGTTCATCGGCGCGACCCTTGCACCCGGCTTCCGGGTAGGAGTAGGCTGGTCTAATTTTCTCCAGGTCCTTACCGATCCCGGCATCAAGGGCCCCTTTATCCAGATTTTTATCTGGACAGTGGTCTTTGCCCTGTTGAGCGTCCTCTTAACTCTGATCATCGGCATGATTCTGGCCTGCCTTGTACAGTGGGAAGAGTTGAAAGGCAAGGGTTTGTACAGGCTGTTGCTCATTTTGCCCTATGCCGTGCCCGCCTTTATCTCCATTCTGGTCTTCAAGGGCCTCTTTAACCAGAATTTCGGTGAGTTGAACATCATGCTCAACTCTCTGCTCGGAATTAAACCGGAATGGTTTTCCAACCCGTGGCTGGCCAAGACCATGATCCTGATCGTCAATACCTGGCTGGGCTACCCGTACATAATGATACTCTGCATGGGGCTGCTCAAGGCCATTCCTCAAGACCTGTACGAGGCCTCGGCCATAGATGGATCCGGGCCAATACAGAACTTCATTCATATCACCGTGCCGCTGCTGATGAAGCCGCTCTCTCCCCTGCTCATTGCGGCCTTTTCCTTTAACTTCAACAACTTCGTGCTCATCTACCTGTTGACCAATGGTCGGCCCGATATCATTGGTGCCTCCGTTCCTGCCGGTACCACCGACCTCCTGGTTACCTATACCTACAGGATTGCCTTTGAGGGCTCGGGTCAAAACTATGGGCTGGCCAGTGCAATAGCAACTATGATCTTTCTGATTGTCGGGGCTCTGGCCCTGCTCAATTTGAGAGCTATGAAACTTGATAACGAGATGTGAGGTATTGATTATGGGTATGGTGCAACCGAAATCGTTGAAATACCGGGTTATGTGGACCCATATTTTCATGTGGTTCTTTCTGGCCTCGATCATCTTTCCACTGCTGGTCATTATTGCCATTTCCTTTCGAACCGGCAATTTTTCAGTGGGAGAGATCATCCCCTCCAATCCCACCCTGGATCACTGGAAACTGGCCCTTGGCATGTCGATTACCGATGCTGATGGAACAGTTACACCGCCACCGTTTCCGGTGCTGCTCTGGTTGTGGAACTCGGTCAAGGTCGCCCTGATCAGTGCCGGCCTCATTGTGGCCCTGTCCACCACCTGCGCTTACGCCTTTGCCCGCATGCGCTTCGCGGGCCGAACCCTGATCCTGAAGGCCATGCTCATCTTCCAGATGTTTCCGGCTGTACTGGCCCTGGTTGCCTATTACGCTCTTTTTGACCGTATAGGTGAATACATGCCCTGGCTTGGTCTCAACACCCATCCCGGCCTGATTTTTGCCTATCTGGGCGGCATTGCACTCCATGTCTGGACCATTAAGGGCTATTTTGAGACCATTGATCAATCTCTTGAGGAATCTGCCATGCTGGACGGGGCAAGTCCCTGGCAGGCCTTTCGCTTAATCCTGCTGCCGCTCTCTGTGCCGATTCTGGCTGTAGTCTTTATCCTGGCCTTTATTGCCGCCATCACCGAAGTACCACTGGCCTCGATCCTGCTCCAGAATATGGATAAGCTTACGCTGGCCGTAGGAGCCCAGCAGTACCTTTATCCTCAAAATTATCTCTGGGGAGACTTTGCCGCTGCAGCGGTGCTTTCCGGCTTCCCTATTACTATTGTTTTCCTGCTGGCCCAGCGCTGGCTTGTCGGCGGCCTGACTGCCGGTGGTGTCAAGGGATGATTACACTTACTGTTGTTAACTCATAATAAAGGTTGATATCATGTCCAACGTACTTCTGAAAAATGTTGTGAAGAATTATAATCCCGGAAAAGCCAGAGATGTCCTGCGGGGAATCAACCTTGACATCAAGGAAGGGGAATTTGTGGTCTTTGTCGGGCCGTCCGGTTGCGGAAAATCCACACTGCTGCGGACCATCGCCGGTCTGGATGACATTACTGACGGTGAGCTCTATATAGGTGATCATTTCATGAATGATGTACCACCGGTGGATCGGGGCGTCGGCATGGTATTTCAGTCCTATGCTCTCTATCCTCACATGGATGTGCGTACGAATATGGGGTTTGGTCTCAAGCTGAAAAAAATGGATAAGACTCAGATTGCAAAGCGGGTCGATCCTACCGCTGAATTGCTTGGCCTGACGAAGTTTCTGGATAGAAAACCCAAGGCTCTTTCCGGCGGTCAGCGCCAGCGGGTTGCCATTGGCCGTTGCCTGGTGCAGCAGCCCAATGTCTTTCTTCTTGATGAGCCGCTCTCCAACCTTGATGCCTCCCTCCGGGTTAAGATGCGTATGGAGATCGCGAAACTCCACAAGGAGCTTGGAGCCACCATGATCTACGTCACCCATGACCAGGTCGAGGCCATGACCCTTGCTGACCGAATCGTTGTGCTCAGTCCCCTGCCCCCAAAAGCGACAACCAATCTTGAACAGGTCGGGGCACCGCTGGAGTTGTACCGCACCCCGGTCAATCGCTTTGTTGCCGGTTTTATAGGCTCACCAAAGATGAATTTTCTGACAGGAATGCTGGAGGAGATTGGGAAAAAAAGCTGTACCGTCAAGCTTGACACCGGTAATCTGATAAAGGTATCCGTTGATGCCAGCACAGGGAAGCCCGGCGACCAGGTAGATCTTGGACTGCGACCGGAACACACGGTCATGCTCGATCATCCCCAGGCTGACAGCACTATTACAGGCACGGTCAAGCTTGCCGAACACCTTGGCTCGGAAAGTTTCATCCATCTGGAGGTCGGTTGTACGCCGTTTACCGTGCGTGTTCGACCCGGGACCCCTGCCAAACCCGACAGTCAATTTGATATCGGCATCCCTGCCGATGCCTGTTATCTCTTTGACGAAAATGGAAAGGCATTCGAGCGTACGGAAATATTTGTGCGGCAGGATTGATCGGAACATTTGATGGTTGTACATCGAGTCTCGCGACGACTACATTCACGAGACTCGATCTGAATTTATTCGACGTTAAGTCGGGTACAAAGTCCAGCTGTGCAGGAACCAATGTCATCACTGCTGTTAACAGTAGCAGAGCAAATTTCGTAGGCTCTGGCAATATCCTTCAAACAGGGAAATTCTGCCGGCACACCTTTCGCGTCAAGCTTTGTACGGACACACGTAGCAATAGCCATTGAATCAGTTACACCACCACTGAAACAGGGCGCTCCGATTTTCTTAATGTCCTCCACTGTGAACGGCTCACCGCTGGGTTGATCAATTGATGCACAATGACCTATCTGGTCTGACGAAACCAACCGGGCACAGACCTCTACCCGTTCTTGAAAACTCATTTTGACAAACTCAGCCATGGATACGTTATCTTTTGCTGAAACAGGACCATTTGCAATGGCTACGACGGCAATTACAAAAGCAATGAGAAAAAAACTTTGCCTTCTACAGTTCATGTTCATTCTCCTGGTAGGTGGGAAGTAATCACTTTTAGAACCTTGCTTTTTATTATATAATGAAAAAATGAGTTGGTGTCCATTCAGAAATGAACGATTTCGTTCAAGATCAAGTACAACTATCAACAAAGGCTGAACACGTATGAAGAAACAACGAACAAGCGGTATTTTACTGCACCCGACCTCACTGCCGTCTGATTGGGGAATCGGTGATTTTGGCCCGGGTGCTTATGCATTTATAGATTTCCTACGTGCTTCCGGGCAGCGGGTCTGGCAGATGCTGCCCTTGGGACCGACCGGATACGGTGATTCTCCCTATCAGTCACTCTCTGCATTTGCCGGCAACCCCATGCTTATCAGTCCCGATCTCCTGCTGGTAAAGGGGCTGTTGCACGATAAGGACATTGAAAAACCATGGTTTCCTGATGATCATGTTGACTTTGCCGGTGTAATTCCCTTCAAATATGAACTCCTCAAAAAAGCCCATAGCAATTTCTTAGCTGACAAACCTTCCGCCATCGTACACCGATACAATCAATTTTGTACGGAACATGCTCACTGGCTGGACGATTTTTGCCTGTTTGCAGCGCTCAAGGGATTTCATCAGAACGGTCCCTGGACACGCTGGCCCGAGGAGCTGATTCAACGCAGACCCGAAGCGATTTCCACCTGGTCACAAAAACTTGAAACTGAAATAGAGCGGCACCGTTTCATTCAATTTCTCTTCTTTGATCAATGGGAGAAACTGCACTGTTATGCAACCTCTCAGTCCATCCGGATCATTGGCGATATTCCTCTATTTGTTGCACATGATTCCAGTGATGTCTGGAGTCATCCAGAATGGTTTCACCTGGACAAACAAGGCCAACCGACCGTTGTAGCAGGTGTACCACCCGACTATTTCAGTGAAACAGGACAGCGCTGGGGCAATCCGCTGTTTAACTGGCAACAGCTGAAGAATGAGGGGTATTCCTTCTGGATTAAACGGTTTGAACTGCTCTCATTCATGTTCGATTTTATCCGCATAGATCACTTCAGAGGCTTTGCCGGCTACTGGGAAATCCCGGCTGATGAAGAAACTGCAATTAACGGCACCTGGAAAAAAGGGCCCGGCACCGAGCTTTTTCTGGCTATAGAACGTGAGCTCGGCAGTGATATACCCATTATTGCCGAAGACCTGGGAGTTATTACCGAAGATGTAACACAAATGCTTTCAGAGCTCGGGTTTCCGGGAATGGCTGTCCTGCAGTTTGGATTTGAGGGCGTAGAAGACGGGATTAACTCTTCTGTATTTCTGCCTCATAATCATCACTTAAATCAGGTCATCTACACCGGCACTCATGACAACGATACTGTCCGGGGGTGGTGGAACAAACAGCCCGAAGAGGTATTGGATTTTACAAGGCGTTATCTCAATAGCGATGGCAGGATCATCCACATAGATATGATTCGAGCTGCTCTCGCATCCGTTTCTGTTCTCGCAATTTTTCCCTTGCAGGATCTGTTTGGTTGCGGAAATGAAGCACGCATGAACATACCAGGTACATCCAGCGGCAACTGGCAATGGCGTTTTCTAAGCAAGGAGCTCTCTGCAGATCTTGCAAACAGTCTCCTGAAGATGACACAACTCTATGGCAGGGCAGGTTTGGCAGAGAGAGAGACGAAGACTGAAACTTCAGGCAAGCCGTAACTGTGATAGAGAAGCGATCGCATTCCCTCCACTTGTGTCCGGAATAATACTCAACTCAAGCACTGTGACCGCCGGAAGCTCGACATGATGATCTTCCGTCTCGCCGGCTGCACCCCCGGGGCTGAAGTTCCACTGCTGCCGTACGATTTCCTGGAACGATTGGCCGCCATCCGGTGACCAACGCAAGATATACTCTTGTGTACGCTCAGTGTGGGGCTCCACAAAGTGCAGCCGGATTTTCCGGAGTCGCTGCGGATGGGTAAAGAGAAGCCGGATCGTCTGCTTTCCCGGCCCTGCGGCACGCCACCCCGAGGCCTGACCGGGCAGCAGTGCGAACTCAATTGGATAAGCTGCGTCCTCCGAGGTGATCTCCACCTCCGCAATTCCCTCAATATTCAACCATTCCTGGTCAAATTCTTCGATTTCCTGCTGAACCGGTGTGATGATTCTCTTGCGCATCGGTGTGCCTCCTCATGGTAAACCAGTGTCTGTACAGTCGTTGATAATTCACACTATAGCATAAAATCTCCTATGGTTCAGCCAGGCAACCTGATTGCTCATTTTTCGAAAAAAAAGCACACAGAAAACCGGAAAACACGATGAGCATCGCTATCCCGCATATTTCATGAACACTTTGCTCATTTTAAGGTAACCTCTGTAAATCATATGATAAAATTGCGCATTATTCCCTACTTTAAATTTGCAAAGTGTTCACCGAAGGCAAGCCGATGCGACC